>NZ_JBHIMM010000016.1:1438-12513 GCF_042194115.1 Bartonella sp. MR90HLJMH | reverse complement strand
CCGAGAATGTTGCTATTGGTACTAATGTATCAGTACTAGCTAGAGAATCCGTTGCTATTGGTTATCATGCGGAGGTGAAGAGCCAGGGCAGTATTGCTATAGGTCGTTATGCGCTCGCTGAAGGCGATGGAAGTGTCGCAATAGGTGGCGAAGTTCCACATGGAAGTACTGCACCGGTTCCCAAAGACGGTCGTACAATTGCAGGAGGAGATCGCTCGGTCGCTATTGGTAAGAACGCTAAATCTCAAGGTTTTCAGGCTGCTGCTGTAGGTTATGGTAGTACTGCTGCGAAAAATAATGGGGTTGCTTTTGGTTATATTGCATATGCAGGGAGTGACGAGTCCGTTGCTATAGGTTCTTATCCATATGCAGCAGGACAAGATAGTATAGCTGTGGGCCACATGTCTCGCGCTTTAGGTGTCAGCAGTATCGCAATAGGTGGTGAATATAATAAGGAGGATGAGTCGAGTGGATATACATTAGCAAAAGCTAATTATACAACTGTTTTAGGTTCTGTTTCTCAGGCCTTAGGACAGGGTGCAACTGCTCTTGGTTATCGTGCTAAGGCGATTGATGAGCTCTCCATTGCTTTGGGTTCTTATTCGGAAGCACAGGGAAAGGGAGCTATCACTATAGGTGCCAATTCTGTAGTTTCGGTGGAAGATGGTGTTGCTCTAGGAAGAGGTTCTGTAGCCAGTAGGGCTGCTGGTGAGTTTGGTTATACTTCTGTGTTGCAGGGTCCTGCAACAAATACCTCATCGCAATGGAAAAGTACGCGGGGTGCAGTGAGTGTTGGTGATTATAGTAAGGGTATAACCAGACAAATTACAGGCGTAGCAGCTGGTTCTGAGGTTGCCGATGCTGTGAATGTTAGGCAGTTGAGAGACTTAGAAGATGTTGTAAGAAAAAACGGTTGGAAACTCTCTGTTGGCGGTGCAAATGGTACAACTGTTCTTATGGATGGTGATGTAGATTTTTCTGCTGGAAGCACAAATCTTCAGATTGCAAAAGGTGATAAAGACAATAAGTTAAAATTCGATTTAGCTCAAGATGTTGCATTAACGAGCTTAAAGGCAGGCACAAATACCTTCGATGCCACGGGCTTAGCCATTACTGATGGTCCGAAAATAACCACCGGTGGTATTGATGCTGGAAATAAAAGGATAACAGGTATTGCACCTGGTGATCTTAGTGCAGATTCAAAAGACGCGGTAAATGGTAGTCAGTTGAATGTTGTAGCTACCCACATAGCTGGATATTTAGGCGGTGGTGTTAAATTTACGAATGGCCAATGGGATGATCCAAAGTTCAAAATTAAAACTTTTAATTCTGAGACGAATGAGATTGAAGAAGAAAGTTTTCCGAATGTAGCAAAAGCCTTTGAGGGTGTGGGTAAGTCTTATGTAAATCTTCACAATGAGATTAAAAATGAGATTAAAAAAGCTACCGATGATAGTGTCTTTAAATGGAATGCCGAATCGAAGAGCATTAAAATTGCCGCCGCTGAGGGGAAAGGTGGGCAAGGAAGTATTGCTATAGGTAATCTTTCAAATGCAAATGCCGAAAATAGTATTGCATTAGGTAGTTTTGCAGCGGCATCTGCTGAAAATAGTATGGCATTAGGTGGACTTTCAAATGCATTTGGTGCAAATAGTATGGCATTAGGTTCAAATGCACAAGTACAAGCTGCTGTTCCTGGTGGTGTTGCTGTGGGTTATCAATCTGTTTCTCGTAACCCAGCGTCCACTGTTGGCTATGATCCTTCCATAGGTAGCAAGTCAACAGATGATGGTGTGATATGGAAGAGCACTCAAGGAGCTTTTAGTGTTGGTGATACTCCGAATAAGATAACACGACAGCTTACAGGTGTGGCAGCGGGTTATGCAGATACTGATGCCGTCAACATTGCGCAGCTAAAAGCACTAAGAGCGTACGCAGGTAAAGGTTGGAAACTTTCTGTTGATGATAAAAATACCAAAGCCGTTAGCATAGATGATACGGTAGATTTTTCAACTGGAAGTAAAAATTTTAAAATTACAAAAGGTGATAAAGACAATAAGCTAAAATTTGATCTGGCTCAAGATGTTGCATTAACGAGCGTAAAGGCCGGCACAAATACCCTAGACGCAACAGGTCTAGTAATTACTGGAGGTCCGAAAATAACAACGGGTGGTATTGATGCTGGTAGTAAGAAGATAGCAGGCATTCAAAGTGGCGCACTCACAGCAGAATCAACCGAAGCTGTCAATGGTTCACAACTTTTGGCAACAAATACTGAAATTGCTAATGTAAGAGACAGTATTCTTGTTAAGCAAGTAGCAAAGAAGACTTTAGCGCGTAGTCTCCGTGATGGAGGAACGGGTCTTATCACTGTTGGTATGGAAACTGGTGGTAGCGAAATCAGTATTTTGAACAAAAGTAATGAAGGGCGGAAACTTTCCGGTCTACTTGGCGGGGCAATCAGTGGAATTTCAACAGACGCAGTAAATGGCTCACAGCTTCATACATTGGGCACAGGGGGTGCTTCGTATTTCGGTGGTGGTGCTGTCTATGCGGATGGGAAATGGACCGCTCCTACATTCAAGGTAAAAACAATCAAGGAAGATGGCAGCCCTGAAGATAAGGATTATCCTGATGTAGCATCTGCTTTTGCTGGAGTTGGTAGTTCTATCACGAATGTTCAGAATAAATTGACTGAACAGGTTAATAATGTGATTAACAAAGTAGAAAGCGAAAGCTTTGTTCAGCAAGACAAAACAACGCATCGTCTCACTATTGGAGCTGCAGTAGAAGGCAGTGAAATCAATATTGCCAATAAGGCTGGTGCGGATCGGACTCTTTCTGGTGTAAAGGACGCGACGAAAAACAATGAAGCCGTTAACAAAGGACAGCTTGATAAAGGCTTGAAAGATCTTTCGAACAGTCTTCAGTCTGATGAATCAGCAGTTGTTCATTATGATAAAGATTCAGATGGTAAAACTAATTATAGTAGTGTGACTTTAGGAAAAGCTAAAGATAAGATAGCTGTAGGTCTCCATAATGTTGCTGATGGTAAGATTTCCAAGGATTCACATGATGCAATCACGGGTGGTCAGATTAATACCATAGCTTCGGATTTATCAAAAATTTTAGGTGGAGATGTATCCTTTGATGGAAAAAACTTTAAAGGGCCACCTTATAATTTATCGAATATTGATGAAAAAGGTGAAGTAACAGATAAACCGCATACCGATATTGGTTCTGCCTTTAAAGGACTTGATGATAATATCAAGAATGTGAATGCTCGCATTAAGGAAGTCTCAGAAGGAGTTGCACAAGATTCTTTATCTTGGAGCGATGGTGACAAAGCTTTTGTCGCTTTGCATGGGGAAGGGGATAACAGAAAAGCCAGTAAAATCACATCACTTGCTATAGGAGATATTACGAAAGAATCGACGGATGCAGTAAATGGTTCTCAACTTTATTCATTGGGCGATAAGGTTGCAAAATATTTTTCTAATGACGCTGAATATAAGGATGGGGAATTGAATGTTCCTGATTTTAAGCTCAAAACTATCAATGATGATGGCACTGAAGCTGAATCAAGCTATAAAAATGTATCAGATGCATTTTCAGGTGTGGGTAAACTTTTCACAAAGATTCAAAATGTGATCAGCGATGTAATCAGTAATCTTCTTGTTACGAAAAATGAAGATGTTATCAACATTGGTAAAGGAGTAGAAGGAAATGAAATCAATATCGCAAACAAGAGTGGTAAGGATCGAACCCTTTCTGGTGTGAAGGCGGCAGAAAAAGACAATGAAGCGGTTAACAAGGGACAGCTTGATAAAGGTTTGAAGGATCTTTCTGATACCCTTCTGTCTGATAGTTCTTCTGTTGTTCTTTACGATAAAACAACAGATGATCAAATTGATTATACAAATGTAACTTTTGGTAAAGGGAAGGATGCTAAACCTGTTGCGCTGCATAATGTAGCCGCAGGATCGATTGCGGAAAACTCAACGGATGTTATCAATGGAGGACAGGTTTACATCCTTTCAACGGATGTAGCAAAATTCTTGGGTGGAGATGCTGAATTTAAGGATGGTGCTTTTAAAGGGCCAACTTATAATTTATCTAGTATTGATAAAGATGGTGAAGTAACAGATAAACCGCATACCGATGTTGGTTCTGCCTTTAAAGGACTTGATGAGAATATCAAGAATGTTAACGATCGTATTAAGGAGGTCTCAGAAGGAGTTGCACAAGATTCTTTATCTTGGAGCGATGGTGACAAAGCTTTTGTAGCTCTGCATGGGGAAGGGGATGACAGAAAAGCCAGCAAAATCATATCACTTGCGGCTGGTTCTATAGCATCAGGCTCGAGTGATGCGATTAATGGAGGTCAGATTTATACTCTTCAACAGAGCTTTGCCTCATATTTTGGTGGAGGAGCTGGTTATGATAAGGAAGGAAACTGGCAAGGACCCAAATTCTACGTTCAGGTTTTCAATGAGGATGGTACGAAAGGTGATAAAGAGGAGCGTAATAATGTCTCTGAAGCATTTGATGTTGTTAATGACAGCATGAGCACTATCAACGATCGTATAAAAGAAGTTGAAAAGGATGTTGCGTCTAATGGTCTGAATTGGAATGAAGAAAAAGGAAGCTATGATGCTTCTCACGTTGATGATCAGGGCGTTAAGAGTCCTAGTAAGATTATCAATGTAGAGGACGGTAAGGTAGACAAAGATTCCAAAGAAGCAGTTAATGGAGGTCAGCTTTGGGAAACTCAGCAGATGATTACAGATCAGGTCAAGGATATTGAAACTAAAGTTACGGAGGGATCTGTACAATATGATAGAGATAAAAAAACAGGTGAAAAGATCAATCAAGTTACATTAGTTGGTGGAGATGACAGTTCTCCAGTATTAATAGACAATGTAGCGGATGGAAAGATTGAAAAGGATTCGAAAGAAGCTGTTAATGGAGGTCAGTTGCATGATTACACAGAACAGCAGATGAAGACGGTTCTTGAAGATGCCAATAAGTATACGGATGAGAAAATTTCTCATCTTGTAAAAGATGGAGTTAATGAGGCTAATTCATACACGGATATGAAGTTTTCGACATTAAGTTATGCTGTTGAGGATGTTCGAAAAGAGGCAAGACAAGCAGCAGCTGTTGGTTTAGCGGTAGCTGGTTTACGCTATAGTGATATTCCTGGAAAATTAACACTCGCATTTGGTAGTGGTTTATGGCGTAGTCAATCCGCGTTTGCTGTTGGGGCTGGTTATACTTCAGAGAACGGTGATATTGGTTCCAACTTGTCAATTACCACTTCTGGAGGTCACTGGGGTATAAGTGCAGGGGTTAATGTGATACTCAACTAATAAACGACTGAATCCATAAAATTGATTTGCCTTTTTCTTATTTAAGAAAAGGGCAATTTTTTTATCTTCTTTCAGAGCCCTTTAAAGCTATTCTAAATGTACAGAACTCCCGTAATTATATAAAAAGCCTATTACAACTTTTTTTGAGAATAAAAGACCTTAGTGGTAAAGATTCAAAAAATTGATTGCTATTTTTTGATAATTAGGTAATGAGGTTACTGCTCTATCCTGTTATTTTGATTTATTAAAGTGCCTAAAACAATATAAATACGAATATACCCTTTATTAAAAAGAGACAGTTTTAGCTTTTATTTTCGTGTAGTGTTAAACGTATGCTTTATATTGGTATCGTTATAATTTTTCATTGAAAGTCTTGTTGTTTAAATGACAAATTATCTTAAAAATAGAATAGTTAAAAATATTATGTTTTTTAATCAGTTTCCTTTTTTGTAGCTTCATAGTAAAATTTTAATTTCTCCAAATTGTTTTAACTTAATTACGAGTATAAAAAGCAAATAGTGCAAATTCTTACAATTCAAAATATGTCTTTTTTATGTTTTAGGCATGGTTTTTATTGAGGGTTTGTTATGAAAAAATTATTGAATCATATTCAAGGGAAATAGCTCAAGTTTTCGGCGTTTATTTTATCGGTTGTTTGTAGCAACGTTTTCATTGGGAGTTGTTATAGTTGTTTTTTATCGAATGCTATTCCTGTTTTGGCGAAAAAAATTGACATAATAGAACAGCTGCATAGAACAGCTGCTTAAAGCCATGGCAAAAGCTGCAAAGAGCTATTCTCAAGGAAAAATACTTCTTTCTGCGTATGCTAACTCTAACAGCATTGGGGCTCTCTCAAAAGGTTTTGATTTATTAAAAGCAAGTTATTTAACAGCACTTAATACAGCACAGCAATGGCACCAATAGTGGATGATTCTACAGATGATAGTGGCTATATCAATTTTTTCGTCAATACGCTTTCTATTAAGAGTAAGGATGGTTTTAGTGAGAAATCTCTTACCGATCCGCAATTGGTGATGAACAATAACTCTACAATTACAATAAGTTCTGAAAACAACGAAGATGCAACGTACTCCAAACACAAGTATTGCTTTAGATAGTGGAACGCAAGCGGAAAAAGAATGGAGCGTTGCTGTAGGCAATATGGCTCATGCTTTGGGGAAAAGCAGTGTCGCAATAGGTGGTGAATATAATAAGAAGAGCGGATATGGAGATAACAATTATACAACTGCAAAGAGTGATTATTCAATAGATGTAGGTGTCGTTTCTAAAGCCCTAGGGTATGGTTCGATTGCTCTTGGGTGCATATGCATTTGCTCAAGAAGCTATTTAATAGGCTTCTATTCAATAGCAAATGTGGTTGGCAGTATCGCTATAGGTTCCTATTCTAACGTGACGGTTGATGATGGGCGGGGGGGTGTTGCTATCGGGAACAACTTTGTGCCTGGTAGGGCTGCTGGCGTTTTTTGGGTATATGTCTCTTCTGCAAGGACTGGTCAAAAACACCGAATCTCAATAGAAAAGTACGAAAAGTGCAAGAGAGTATTGATGTTCCTAGTAAGAACATAACGCGCCAAATTATAGGCGTAGCAGCTGGTAGCAAACCTGCCGATGCAGTGAACCTTAGACAGTTGCAGGATTTAGAAGAAATCGTAAGAAAAAAGGTTGGAAACTGTCTATTGCTGGTGAGGCAGCTAAAGATGTGGTGCTAGATAGTACAATAAATTTTCATCCGGAAGAAGTGACTTCAGGGTTAAAAGAGATAAGGACGATGAAAATAAGCTCATATTTGGTTTGGCTAATGACATAGCATTAAAAAGCATAACATTAGGAGAGAAAACAAAAGTAGATGCAACAGGCTTAGTAATTACTGATGGCCCACAAATAACTACCGGTAGTATTAATGCGGCAAGTAAAAAAGTAAAAAATATTGCAGAAGGAACTCGCAATACTGGTGCAGTGAGTATTTTTGTAAAACAGGATACAGCAACAAAACACATTACCATTGGTAAGGATATAGATGGTGATAAAATCGATATTGCGAATAAAAGTGATAAATTACGGATAATTTCTGGTGTTAAGAAAGCAGAGAGAGATAAAGCATCAATGATGCTGTTAATAAAAAAAAGCTTGAAGAAAGTTTAGAGAAACTTGCTAATGATCTTCAATCTGATGATTCTTCTGTTGTTCATTATGATAAAGCAAATGATGAAAATGGCACTATTAATTATGAAAGTATAACTTTTGGAAAAACTACAGCTCCCGTTGCACTTCATAATGTAGCAAATAAAATTACGGAAAATTCCACTGATGTTGTCAATGGTGGTCAGCTTTATTCACTAAATCAAACGCTTGCAAAATATTTTGGCGGTGGTGCTAGATATGAGAATGAAGAATGGACAGCACCAAGTTCCAAGCTGAAAGTTTTCAAAGATGATGGAACCTTTGAAGAGAACAGCTATGATAATATTGCAGCAGCTTTTGCTGGCATAAATAGTGTTTTCGCGAAGCTTCCTAATGAAATTTCTGGCAACATCGAGCAAAATGCTTTGTTATGGAGTAATGAAGCAGGGGCATTTGTGGCTCGGCATGGAAAAGACGAAAAAAAATAACAGCAAGATAACGCATCTTTTGGATGGAGATATTTCAGAAGGCTCGACAGAAGCCATAACAGGGAACCAGATTTATTCATTGAAAAATCAATTTGCAGCATATTTCGGTGGTGGAGCAAGCTATGGTAAGAAAGGTAAATGGATAGCGCCTGAGTTTAAAGTTCAAGCATTCAATAAAGTAACCTTAGTCAGTGAAGATGAGAGTGATCCAGTTATCACAGATAATGTAGCTGCTGGTAGGATTGAAAAAGGCTTGATAGAAGCCGTAAATGGTGATCAGTTACATGATTATACGAAAAAGCAGACAGATATGATTCTCGATAAAGTAAAAGAATATACGGATGAGAAAGTGTCTAATATTGTAAAGGATGGTGTTAAAGAGGTTCATTCGTATACAGAAATAAAGTTTGCAGCGTTAAGTTATACTGTTGAGGATATCTGAAAAGAAGCAAGACAAGCCGCAGCCATAGATTTGGCAGTGTCTAATTTAAGTTATGATGATACTCCTGGAAAAATCAGTCTATCATTTGGTGGTGGTTTATGGCGCAGTCAATCCGCATTTGCTATTGGCGCTGGTTATATGTCAGAAGATGGAAAGATTTGCTCCAATCTCTCCGCAACGAGTTCTGGTGGTCATTGGGGTGGTAGGTGTTGGGCTTAATTTAATACTGAACTGATAAGCAAAAAACTTTTTTAAATATGCTCCTTGCTCCTGCCTCATCAAAGCAGGGGCATTTTAGTAAAAAGCTTTCATAAAGCCTCTAATGAAATAAAAAATCTTATTCACGAAAAATAAACTGTTGCCTAAATTGATGATCAATAGGTACAAAAATTATACCTTTTTCAAAGAGGTCAAAGCTAAAAACGACGTACAACCTTTGATAGAAAAATGAGATCCATTCTAATATTAAGTATTTTTTTACCTTCCTCAAATTGACTTTCACGAACTTGCCCCTAAGTACCCTCTAAGACACTGTAGAAACAACAGCTTATGTCTTAATTTTATTTATGTTCTGAAACACGCTGTAAAAGTAGGAACACGCAAGGGAAATAAGAAAGCTCTAGAGCATACCTTTTTTGTGTTTTTTATCTGTTATTATGAAGGGGGTATTATGAAAAAATATTCAACACCAAATTCGATTAAAGGGGTTTCATTGGGAACAGTTATAGCGGCGCTCTTGTCGAGTGTTTCTCCTGTGGTTGCTGCAAATCTTGCGATAACAGGTGATAAAGTTCAAAGTACAAGTAGTCCTAGCGTGTCTTATAAATACGCTAGCCATGGCAGTATTGTATTAGCTGGCGATGATGATAACTGTGGTGTGTATAATGTTATTGATCGTGGTGGAAGCAATCAAGGTACTGATAAACAAATCACTGCAGAGGAACTATATGAAAGAGTTTCTATGAATAAAGAGATTAATGGCAAGCGTCCTTTTAACTGGGGGCTTGGTCAGCTTACTTGGGCTGGTGATGGTCTGACCGTTACCGGGGGGTATATGGGAAAAGAAACCGGTGGTCTTTCAAATGTTCTGCCTGAAGCTTATGGTGTGTTTTCTTTTGCAACTGGGTGTGGATCTTCCGCAATGGGGCATTATTCAACAGCATTTGGAGCGGGTGCGACTGCAAAGCGTGGGGGAGCACAAGCCTTTGGTATTGGTGCACTTGCAGGTGAACAAGCAAGTATTGCTATAGGGGTTGCGTCTGAAGCAGTAGCAAGCAATACGATTGCTATTGGTGGGCTTGCAAAAGCAAAAGGCGTTGATAGTATTGCATTCGGTAACAAATCACTTGCAGATGGAAAACAAGCAATTTCTATAGGTTATGGTGCTCAAGCTCAAACAGATCTTTCGATAGCGATTGGTTTAGATGCAAGAGCGACTGAGCGTGAGGGTGTTGCTCTTGGAAGCGAGTCTGTAGCTTATGTTGCTGCTGGCGCTATCGGTTATGATCCTTACATTAAAGGTCCTTCACAGTCTGACAACTTTGCATGGAAAAGTACGCTAGCTGCAGTGAGTGTTGGTGATGTTAAATCAGAGAAAACGCGCCAGATTGTAGGAGTGGCAGCTGGTACTGAATTGCATGATGCCGTTAATGTTGCACAGCTAAAAACGTTACAATCATACGTAGACCAAGGTTGGACACTATCTGTTGGGGGTAAAAATGCCACAACGATTGGTATAAAAGATACTGTAGATTTGTCAGCGGCAAGTGATAACCTTAAGATTACAAAAGGTACGGAAGACAATAATGTAAAATTTGATCTAGCAGATAATATTACAGTGGAGCGAGTTACCGCTGGAAGAAGCTCTATGAGTAATGATGGCATTATATTTGCTGATGGGGCTAGAATAACTGTGGATGGTATTGATGCTGGCAATAAACAGATTACAGGAGTGGCAGCTGGGGAAGAACCTGATGATGCGGTGAATTTTGCGCAGCTACAAGAGATAAAAAATCAAATAGCAGGAAATAGCCTTGTCAAGCAGGAAGGAGATGCAGATACTATCACCATTGGTAAGGCAACAGGTGGAACTCAAATCAATGTTGCGAACAAATCAGGTGGTGCTCGTACAATTTCCGGTGTGAAGGCAGCGGTTAATAATGATGAAGCGGTTAATAAAGAACAGCTGGATGGCCGTATAGCAGATATTAGTAACAGTATTAATAATATTAAAGAGGGAAGTGCTTTTGCAGTTCTTTACGATAAAAGTGCAGATGGCACTGTAAATTATAACAGTGTGTCTTTGGGCGGCAATAAGAGTCAAGGACCAGTAGCTCTCCTTAATGTTAAAGATGGCACAATTGCTAAAAATTCACATGATGCAATCAATGGGAACCAAATTAATCAAATCTCTCAAGATATAGCAAACTACTTTGGTGGTGATGCCTCATTCGAGAATGGTGCCTTTAAAGGACCCAAATATAATTTATCTACAGTTTCTGCGAATGGTAAGGTGGTTCAGAAAACCTTTGAAAATGTTGGTGACGCTTTGACAGGTCTTGATGCAAATGTAAAGAATGTGAATGATCATTTAACGAATGTGACAAATGATTTTACACAAAAAATCAATAA
>NZ_JBHIMM010000016.1:0-1338 GCF_042194115.1 Bartonella sp. MR90HLJMH | reverse complement strand
AGAACCAATAGAAAAATTAAGTTTCTTGCTAATGGAGATATTTCTGCTAACTCAACCGATGCTGTAAATGGTTCGCAACTTTATTTGATGAGTAATCAGCTTGCTGCGTATTTTGGTGGTAGCGCTGGCTATAATGATGGAAAATGGACCGCTCCTACTTTCAAGATAGCACAATTCAATAATGACGGTAGTTCTGGTGAGAAGAAGACATATCATGACGTTGCCAATGCTTTTGACGGTGTAAGTGAGAGTATGTCCAAGATAAACAATCGCATTCAAAATGTTGAAAATAATGTTTCGTCCAATGGTTTAAATTGGAATGAGCAGAAAAAAGCCTATGATGCTAGCCACGATGGTCAACCAAGTAAGATTATCAATGTAGCAGATGGTAAAATTGCAGAAGGTTCAAAAGATGCAGTCAATGGCGGACAGCTTTGGCAGACCAACGAACGGATCACTGGCGTTGAGAAAGATATTAAGCATATCGAAAACAGAGTCGACAATATTTCCACTACGGTTACGGATATGGGTGAAACGGTTTTCAATATTGAAAACAGAGTTGATAATATTGAAAACACGGTTAATAATCTTTCTGATGGCGCAGTTAACTATGATAAAGATGCTGATGGTAAAAAGACCAATAAGATCACTCTACAAGGTGGGAATGAAAGCGAACCTGTTATGATTGATAATGTTGCGGATGGTCGTATTGAACAAGGTTCGAAAGAAGCTGTAAATGGTGGTCAACTTCACGACTATACCCAAGAGCAGATGAAGATCGTTCTTGATCAATCAAAGCATTACACAGATCAACGAGTGAATAATATCGTTATCGATGCTATTGATGATGCCGTTGATCGGGCTCACCAATATACAGATATGAAGTTTAATATTTTAAGTTATGACATTAAGAGTGTACGCAAAGAAGCAAGGCAAGCAGCAGCTGTTGGTCTAGCAGCGTCCAACCTACGTTACTTCGACGAACCAGGATCTTTGAGTGTCTCATTTGGTAGCGGCGCATGGCGTGGACAATCCGCATTTGCTCTTGGTGCTGGTTATACATCTGAAAACGGAAAAATCCGCTCTAATCTCTCTGCCACGAGTGCTGGTGGTCACTGGGGAATAGGTGGAGCAATCACTCTGAAAATAAAATAATACGAACAACGAAAACTTAATAAAATTTTCACCCTTATTGATTGAAATGAGGGTGATTTTTTTTACAGACGCACAGTATTTACCCAGAGATAAGCATAATATTTGATGAGGCTATAAACTTTGAGGTTTTATAGAAGCTTTTTCTATATTTTTGTTGAAAAAAGATCACAATAGAATCCATAT
>NZ_JBHIMM010000015.1:0-18441 GCF_042194115.1 Bartonella sp. MR90HLJMH | reverse complement strand
CCAAACCACCCCTTCATACGATGAGGCAAAGATTTACAAAAATCTGTCAATTGTGAGATGGTGCCCATAAAACCATCGACAATCCAACTCGCTAAATCTTCCCCAGCTTGTTCCATACTTGCCTTGGCAGCATCAGAGAGCTTTTCGCGGGCAAAAAAACTCTTTCTAAACTGAAACTTCTTAAAATCCCCTTTTTACACTTTTCTCCAAGCAAAGATAAAACTGTCAAGACATGTGAGTGTCATCTAAGAGTAATTGCGTGAAACCATAACCACTATAAACAGACACTAATATTTGTATCGTATTGTATCTATTTACTTACGTATAAAAGAAGAAGATAAAATTGTAATACAATTAAAAGTTCATACGATTAATCAAAAGAAATTGTACAGCATCACAAAACATCAATTGTTTGAAGATTATAAGTAAAAAATTGATCAAAACAAAAAGCTTTCTTGGTAATTCTGGATACTTCCTCGACACACTCCTCTTCTCTTCAAAGATGAAAGCCTAAAAAGAAAAAATAAAATAACAAACCATTATTCCGCTTTGTATTAAAGCTTTGTTCACATTAAACCATTGCACTTATAGCGCTTAACCTGATATTTTAGCATTTTTGAAAAAAATATGAAAAAGATGTCTGATTTTTTATTCTATTTTTAAGTGACACTTAGACACTCTCATTGCTCTTCAAGTCCGCGCATATAATACGTTTTTCCCTCATCCTTAAAACAAAGAAAAAAAACTATTATAACTGACTGCAACTTGCGGAAAATTGGGTGTCTTTCCCTATAATACCAAGATCTTTAATTAAAAGCGGTTTTCCTATTTCTCCATTATAGGCTTTAACGTGAATGGTCTTTCCCTTCACGTCTATGAGGTAATAATCTCCATTAAAAAGTGCACCAGCTGTATAGATAGGGATATTTCCAAAAACCTTATCATTTTTCGCACGGCAATAAGACTGATAATGCGTGTGACCTACGAAGATTGCTTTAACATTGTGAGAAGTAATAATTGACTTAAAGACCGACAAATCTTTAGCATTCTTTTTACGAATAAAAAAGGATTCACCATCAATGGAGGCAGCACGCGCATCATGAAAATTAATGATTGTCACTTTACCTCTTGCATCAGCAGCAGCTAAATCGTTCCTAAGCCAATCTAAAGATTTATTGATTTGCACCTGCATAGACTGTCCCATCAAACGAACCGTATAGCTTGGATAATTGTGAAGCTGCACATAGTGAACATCTCCATAATCCCAAGAATAACTCAAACTTCCCCTTATAGAGCGAATATTTCCACCCGAAATGGGAACCAAACTTTCAGTAACATCTGCATTGAAATGCGATAATTGTCTACGATATTTTTTGATTTCCGATACCATTCTTGAAACTGCACTTATAGCACAAGCATCTTTGTAAAAACTGAATTCTTGAGAATTTGTACAATTACCAACATTATTGGCATAATCATGATTCCCTAAACCCTCATAGACAGGCGCTCCAAAATTTTTATAAACATTTTTATAATCATCATAGTTCTTTTGTTGTCCAAACTCCGTCAGATCACCATTGACAATATGGAACGCGGCCTTGTGCGCTTTTATCACACCAGCAACCTGCTTATTTATCTTTAACCATGGCTCTCTGTTTGATATTCCATTGGCATCACCAGAGTTTAAACGCCACGGTTGCGGATCAGCCATGATGATAGCAGTATAATTTTTTGCAAGAGACTTTTCTTTCATAGACCAGCCCATGAATGCATCATGATAAAGCCTCTCGTCCCTTCTTAACTTTTCAGAATCAAGGTTAAAACAACCAGAGAGAGTAAAAGCAATCACGGTGATTACCAATTTAACTTTATATCTCATAAACCTATCACCATAAAAACGTTACATATTTTATTATATTATAAAAAATTCTTCAGAAGCAATTTTTTATATTTTCTTGTCAAGAGTGTGTCAAAAATTCAAAAGAACGAAAGCAATGATCCTTCAATGAAGGTGCACTTTGATGATATAAAAGCACTACTGGTTTCAAACCTTCAACTTCAAGCACTTTAATTTATTGAGATTTATGAGCTTGGGCTCTGTCAAATGCTATCGATACATCAACAGATACAAAAAACTAGTTATTTATCAAAACTTATCAAATGTTCGTATACTATTAAAGTATCCCCAACAGAAGAAAAAATGTGTTCTGTATGCTAGAGTCATCAACTCCTTTGGATATCAAGATCAAATACATTAGAATCTTATGATAAATAAGGTAGAAATAATCAAAAGTTCTAGAAAAAGTGTTTAAGTATTACAGTCATAACTCACTTTGATAAAATATAAAACTGCAGAAGTATCATAAAAAAATTATTATTACTTTACAAAAAAAACAATATAAAATATGTAAGTATTATAATAATATTTAAATTTATATAATATATATTTACATTAAATTTAATTATATAATATAAACAATTATAAGAACATTGTGTATTAAATATAAATTCATATAATGTTAATATCAGTTAATTTTTAATTTTGACAAGAAACCAAAAATATCTTACAAAACTAAAGACAATTATCGAAATTAATAACAACTATCCATTTTCACTTCTTCTTATGAAGTTTTCGGGGGAATGAATATTTTGGGGCTCTCATAAGGAGAATATTGGTGTATAAAACATCCCTTTTATCATGCACGGCTGCAGCCGCTATCATCCTGTTCAACATCCAGTTCAGTGTACATGCTGAAAATCTCGAAGTTTCTGAGGGAAAGACAGTATCCGAACTCGGAAAAACCTATGAGATTATTCATGCAAAAACCGGCGGTAAAATCACCGGCAAAGATTTAACCGTGATCGGAAATAAAGATATAAATTCAAGCGAAAACGAAACCGCTTATGCTGTCACGGCTGAAAACCCTGACAGTGCGATTACGTTACAAGGAAACACAACCATTAAAGGAACTGCTTCTGTCATTTCTTTAGGCGTTGAAGCAAAAGACGGTGCTACATTTCAAATGACTGGGGGAACCATTACCGTTTCCGACACTGGTGCTCTCTTCTGGAACAATGAAAACAAAAAAGCTGGCTGAACAATGTGACAATATCGAGTGGTAAAGATGAAGCACCTCTACTCGTTGGGATAAAAGCAGACAAAAGTACCGTTGATTTAACAGATGTCAAAGTGATGCAAGCAGGCAATGCTGTAATCGCAAATCATGGTTCTGAAATAACAATCTCTGGAGGATCATTTGGTGCAAAAAATACAGCAATATCTGCTCAAAATGGCAGCATCATTACCTTAAACAACAATGTTACAGTCGCATCATCTAATGGTACTGGACTCCATGCAGATGGTATAGAATCCAAGATCACAATGAAAGGAGGAACTGTCACAGGAGGAACTGTTATAAGAAGAATTTGGGATGGATATGAAAGCGTATTACTTACAGAAAATGGTGGACGTATTGAAATTACGGATGTTACTCTAACAACAGATGGCAAAGGAACCGGTGCACTTGCACTTGGTTCTGATAGCAGAATTGAATTAAAAGGCAATACAAAAATTAACAATGCTTTGAACGGTCTTGGAGCATTTGATGGTGGTAAAATCACCAGCGAAAATTTAACACTCATCGGTTCTGGAGCAAAAGAAGAAAGCACTGGTGTAGGAGTTAACCTGCCTAATAGCAAGATTGAACTAAATGGAAAAACAACCATTGAAAAATTCACACATGGGCTTGATGCACGAAATGGTGGACAGATTGATGTCACGGATGTAGCTTTAACAACGAATGACGCGGGAACCGGTGCACTTGCACGTGATCCTGCTAGCAGAATTGAATTGCATGGAACGGCGACGATTAATAATATTTTGAAGGGTCTTAGAGCAATAAATGGTGGCAAAATTACCAGCGAAAATTTAACAATAACCGGTGGTAAAGCAATTAATGAAAATCTCGGCAAAATAAGCACTGGTGTACGGACAGAGGATTCTGGTAGTGAAATTCAGTTAACCGGCAAAACAACTATTCAAAATGTTGATGAAGGTCTTTATGCGGATGGTGGGAGTAAAATCATTAGCGGAGATTTAACAATAACCGGTAGTGAATCCGAAGAACCAACCGTTGGTGTAAACATTTGGGATGCCGATAGTATAGTTGAATTAAATGGCAAAACAACCATTCAAAATGTTGATGTTGGTCTTTTTGCTATTGAAGGTAGTACAATTAAAACGAGTAATGGCGCTATTGATGCTAATTCTAAAGGTCTAGATACCCAATCCGACACTCCTCAGAATGGGAAAAAAAATAAAATAGAAGCAAAAAAAGCTGCACTGGTTGTAATAAATGGCGGACATATTGATCTGAAAGATGTTTCTGCCACAGCAGAAGTTGCCGGTTTACAATTCGCAACTTTCTCTGATAATGATCCAAATGGCTCGCATGATCCACAAAAATATCATAGCAATGAGATCAATCTGACCAATGCAGAGATTCATGCTGAAAATGATACAGGAATTTTCATTAAAACTGTTGTTGAAAAAAGTATCGAAGATGCTACTGCTCCATCAATCGGCACAGTCAATCTTAAAAAATCAGAAGTTCATGCTGACGTATTATTAGGAGATGGTATTTTTTGGGACAAAACATCATGGAAAGATAAAGATTTGTGGGATGGTAAAGAGGTTAAAGCGATCTCCAACGGCACTTTCACATTAAACGCTGATCAGTCTACTCTAGAAGGCAGAGCGAATATTTCTAAAGACAGAAATGTACACTTTGATCTAAAAAACAATACGCAATGGATCTTAAAAAACAGTGCACATGAAAAAGATGATGATGGCAATCTCCTTGATATTGCTCAAAGATCTCGTTCTGATATTTCCACGCTTAATCTCGACAATAGCTCCATTATCTTTAATGGACCAACAGAAGAGCATTATCACACATTGCATATAGGTTCTGGTAAACCAGACACGCAAGAAATCTACAAAGCCTCTGGTGACGCAAAGATTTACTTCAACATTGCTTGGAGTGATGGTGTAGCAAGTGCCGATCAAAAAACCGATAGGCTTCTCATTCACGGTGATGTCTCAGGAACCACAGCAGTTTATATTGACAGCGATTCAGGGGATAAAAATAGTGTAGTAAATGCTGCTGATCCTTCGAATATCGGTGGACTTTCGCTTATTCAAGTCTCTGGAAAAGCACAGGAAGACTCTTTCAAACTGGCAAATGGCTATACCACAAGAGGTCGTTTACCTTATAAATATACGCTGACTGCTTATGGACCAGACTCAAGCCATGGACAAGCCGATATTGCGCAAAACCTGTTTGATGAAAAGAATGAAAATTTCTGGGATTTCCGCTTACACAAAGAAATTCTTGAAACTGGCTCTGGTTCTGCTGGCTCGGGTTCTGGCTCTGGTCCAAGTGTAGCCGCTCTTGTACCACAGACAGCAAGCTATTTGGTCATGCCAAATGCTCTTTTCAGTACAGGATTAACAGATATGGCTAAACAAAACGCGCTCTTAGCCAATATCAGAACATCCATCTTAGGAAAAGAAGAGGAAAAACAAACCGGTTTCTTCTTATACACCTATGGAAGCACAGGAACTTTATCTTCTGAACGCGGACCTCTCAAATACGGTTATGGTGCTGATATTCGTTATGCTGCTCTCCAAGCCGGTGTTACATTGGCAGCAATTGAAGGGCAAAATACCACAACACATCTCGGTCTTGTAGGTACCTATGGGCAGCTGTCGTTTACACCAAAGGACATGTCAGATGCCGGTAAGAACACGCTGGATAAATGGTCACTGACAGCCTATGGCAGTATACAACACAACAGTGGTTTCTACATTGATGCACTCTTGTCCTACGGTATCCTAAAAGGGCATATCGCCAATGCCATCAGAGGCAATACCGCAAAGTTGAACGATGCCAAAATGTTGAGTATCTCCACCACTGTTGGCAAAGAATTTGCAACCGGAATGGAAGGTTTAACATTTGAGCCACAAGCACAAATTGCCTATCAACATTTGATGTTTAACACCATTGAAGATGCTGATAATTTTACTGTTGATATGAACAATCCTTCTCAATGGTTGATCCGTGTTGGTGGACGTTTGACCAAAACCATTTCCACTGAAAACAACCGTCCTATGTCTTTCTATGGAAAAGTAAACTTAATCAAAACCTTTGGTGATGATGGTACCATTCATATTGGTAGAGACTTTGACCTTGATCCTATGGGACCTGCAATTGAAGGCGGCATTGGCATCAATGCACAACTGTCTCACAATTTCTCCCTTCATGGTGATGTAAGCTATCAACAAAAGCTTCAGAAAACTGGTATAAGTGGTGCAAACTTTTCAGGTGGAATACGCTATCAGTTTTAAGGAAAGACTGTAAAAATAGCCTATCATTCTATTTAACTTAACAAAAGGCAGCACAATTGTGCTGCCTTTTTTTGTATATTAAAGCCGTCTTTCTCTTTTCAAGGACCTCTCTTCTCTTCATGTAAAAAATGCAGCGCAGAACATTCTTCTACGAAACTTATTCAATCAGATACAATAAACATAATAAGAATCCTCAACAAATTCATGCGACACATTCAAGAAGAATGCTACGCTTTGTAAAAACACATCAAGCAGTATTCTTTATCTTAAACAGAAAACGCGTTTTAAATCCAACGTAAGGAAACTTTTTTCATTTTTGCTTATTGCTCCCAACTGCGCTTGCCCTCCCCTTTTTCCTTAATGCGGAAAAAATTGTAACCGATATTATGCGCCTTCAACAAAAATCTACATAAGCTAAAATTCACTTAAAATATTATTTCTGAATATTCATTTTATATTTAGAAAAAATATTTAATTACTAAATAGTAAGCTAAAAAAAGAATTATTATTTAATAATACATTTAAATTGAATATAAATTATATTATCATATACTTTAATTTGACAGGTAAGAATAAACAAAATAGGCTGAATCGGTTATTTTATTGAAAACCATCTATTTTCACTTCTTCTTATGAAGTCGGCGGGAAAATGAATGTTGGGGGCTTTAAAAGGAGTGGACTAATGCCTAAAAAATTTCTTCTATCCTGCACAGCAATTATGGCAGTTGTACTGTCTGGTATCCATCTTAATGCACAAGCTAAAAATCTTGAAATTTCAGAAAGTAAAAAAGAAGTTTCCAACGAAACCTATGAAATTATTCACGCAAAAAAAGGTGGCCAAATTATCGGCAAGCATTTGACGATAATCGGAAACAAAAAAACAAACACCAATATAAGTACAAATACGCACGCTATAACAGCTGAAGGTTCTAACACTGCGATTGAATTACTGGATGCTACAACCATTAAAGGAACTGGTTCTAACATTTTCTTCGGTCTTGAAGCAAAAGATGGTGCTACACTAAAAATGACTGGGGGAACTATTACAGTTTCCAAAACTGGCGCTAAATTCTTGAACAGTAAGAATGCTGAAAACAAGCTAAAAGATATAATAATATCAAGTGGCAAAGGCAAAGAACCACTAAATTTTGCAATAGTTGCAGACAAAGACAGTGAAGTCACTTTAGAAAATCTAAAGGTGAGTAAGGCAATGAATAGCGTCGTCGCAAATAATCAGTCTAAGGTCACAATCTCTGGAGGATCATTTGATGCAAAAGGCGCATCAATACATGCTCTAAGCAGCGGCACGATTACTTTAACTAACAATGCTCAAATTACATCATCTGATAACGTTGGTCTCTATGCAGAAGGCTCAAAAGCCAAGATCACAATGACGGGAGGAAATATAACAGGAAAAGATGCCGCATTATCTGCAACCAAAGGTGGCCATATTCAAGTCACAGACGTGTCCTTAAAAATAATAAATAGCCCAACTTTCACTGTCAATGCTTACAATTCTGATACCATAATTGAGTTGCTCGGAAATACAACCATTAGCGGTGATGGAGGTGGACTTTTTGCAAAAGATAATGCTATGATCAAAATGACTGGAGGATCCATTAACGCTTCCTATATTGGTGCTAGCTTCAATAATAGTAAGAACGCTGGAAACAAGCTAAAAGATATAATAATATCAAGTGGCAAGGGCAAAGCACCACTATCCGGTGGTGTATTTGCGTACAATGGCAGTCAAGTCACTTTAGAAAATGTAAAAGTGACTAAGGCAATGAATAGCGTTACTGCAAATAATAAATCTGAAATCACGGTATTGGGAGGATCATTTGATGCCACAAAGGCAGCAATATCTGCTTACAATGGCAGTCGCATAACTCTGACCAACAATGTTCAAGCTACATCATCTCATGGCACTGGACTTCATGCAACAGATTCAGAAACCACAATCGAAATGACGGGAGGAAGCGTAATCACAGAAAAAATGGCGTTGGTTGCAGAAAACGGTGGACATATCAAGGTCACAGATGTTGCGTTAACAGCGACGAATGATAAAATCGGAACAGTTGTCGCCGGCGGTCCGAACAGCATGATTGAATTGCATGGGAATACAACAATTAAGAATGCTGTAGTCGGTCTTCATGCACAAAACAGTGGAATGATAAAAATGATCGGAGGGACCATTACAGCTTCTGAAACCGGTGCTGGTTTCTACAATAGTAAGAGCGATGAAAACAAGCTAGAAAATGTGAAAATATCGAGCAGTAACGATAAAGAGCCTAAAATCACAGGAATAGGTGCCGACAAGGAAAGTAAAGTCACTTTAGAAAATGTAACAGTTACGCAGGCAAAAAGCGGCATAGCTGCGAATAATCATTCTAAAGTAACGGTTTCTGGAGGATCATTTGAGGGGAAAACCGTAGGAGTATACGCTGGAAACGGTAGTAACATTACTTTAACTAGTAGTAAAAAAGGCAATGTGCAAGTTACATCATCATCATCGAATAGCAAAGGACTCTATACAAATGGTTTACATTCTACCATCACAATGACGGGGGGAACAGTAACCGGAGAATTAGCATTAAATGCAGAAAACGGTGGGCATATTAAGGTCACAGATGTTTCTCTAACAACAGCAAATGGCAATGGGGGAGGTGCAGGAGTTGATAGTGCTAATAGTATGATTGAATTATATGGAAATACAACGATTAAGAATGCTACTGTCGGGCTTTTGGCAAGTAATGATGGCGTAATTAAAATGATAGGGGGGACCATTACGGCTTCTGCAACTGGTGTTGGCTTCGTGAACAGTAAGAGCACCGAAAATAAACTAGAAAATGTAATAATATCAACCGGTAAAGATAAAAATTCAGGCAACGGAATACTTCTAGAGAAAGAAAGTAGACTCACTTTAAAAAATGTAAAAGTGACTCAAACAGGCAACAGTGTAATTGCAAATAATCGTTCTAACATAACAATCTCTGGAGGATCATTTGATTCAAGCTATGCAACAATATGTGCTCAAAACGGCAGCAGCATCACCTTAACGGACAATGCTCAAATTACGTCATATGATGAAGCAGGACTCTATGCACAAGACTCAAAATCCACGATTATAATGACAACAGGAAGCGTAACAGGAAAATATACAGCCTTAGAAGCAGATATAGGTGGCCATATTACGGTTACAAATGTTGCTTTAAAAGCAACTAATAATGGCAGTGGTGTAGCTGCTGGTGCAGCTTCCTCTGGCTCTAACAGTGTGATTGAATTGCTTGGAAATACAACGATCAGTGACGTTAAAATCGGAATTGATGCGCAAAACGATAGTACAATCAAAATGATCGGAGGAACAATTACTGCTTCCGAAGCTGGCGTTCATTTGTTAAAAAATAAGAGCAATAACAAACTGAAAGATGTAACGATATTAAATAGTAAGGACAATACACTACTGATCAACGCAATAATTGCAAGAAGAAGTGCCATTACTTTAGAAAATGTAACCGTTCCGCAAGCAGTCAATAGCATAGTTTCAGATAATGGTTCTCAAATAACAGTTTCTGGAGGATCATTTAACGCAAAAGGTGCAGCAATATCTGCCATAAACGGCAGTACCATTACTTTAACTGACAATGCTCAAATTACATCATCTGACGACGCTGGACTCTATGCAAAAGACTCAAAATCTATCGTTACCGTAACGGGAGGAACAGTACAAGGTAAAACTACTGCATTATCTGCCGAAAATGGTGGACGTATTAAAGCCACGAATGTTACTCTAATAACAGCAGATAGCAACGGATCCGGTGCGGAAAGCCAAGATGTTGGCAGTTTAGTTGAATTATATGGCCATACAACGATTAAAAATGCTGAGATCGGACTTTCTTCAGAAAATGGTGGGATGATTAAAATGATTGGAGGAACAGTGATTGCCGAAAATAGTGCATTTGTTGTAAATAATAATGGACATATTGATGTGACAGATGTTTCTGCCACAGCAGAAGATAGAGGTATAGCATTTGAAAAATCCAAGAACAATAAAACATCAGAAATCAATTTAACCAATACAAAACTTCACATTAAAAATGGTACTGGAATTAATGCAAATGAATCAATTGGTAAAGTCAATCTCAAAAATTCAGAAATCCGTGCCAATGTTTTATTAGTAACCGAAGCTTCAACGAAAAAAAATGATTTCACTTTTACACTAAACGCCGATCACTCCATCTTAGACGGCAAAGTGAGCACCAAAAAAAAATTCAAAACAATCTTTGATTTGCAAAACAATACGAAATGGACATTGAAAACAAGCACAAATAAAAAAAGCCAGAACGAACAACTGCTTGATATTGCTCAAAGAGTACGTTCTGATATTTCTGTCCTTAACATCAATGACAGCTCTATTGTTTTTGAAGAGCCAACAGAAGATCATTATCACACGTTGCACATAGGATCTGGCAGACCAAATACTAAAAAAGTCTACAATGCTACAGGAAAAGCAGAAATTCATTTCAATGTCGAATGGAGTGATAGCGCTGCCGTAAACAAACAAAAAGCTGACCATCTTCTGATTCACGGTGATGTTTCAGGGACTACACTGATTTATATCACTGGACATTTAGAAAGGAACAATATTAAAGCAGACACTTCTGCTCTTACCAGTGTACGTGGTCTTTCACTCATTCAAGTTTCTGGAAAAGTAAATCAAAACTCTTTCAAACTTGCAAATGGCTATATCACAATAAGTGGTTCACCTTATAAATATATACTGAAGGCTTATGGACCAAAATCAAACCACAGTAAAACAAATACTGAACAAAACCTTTTAGGAGAAAATAAAAATTTTTGGGATTTTCGCTTGCAACCAGTACTGCTTGATAGCGACTCAAAAGTAAAAAACATCGTGCCATAAATACAAACTCTTTGATCATGCCCAGTGCTCTCTTGTATGCTGGATTGACCGATATGGCTAAGCAAAGTGCAACTGTTAGCCAATATGTGAATATCTGTCTTAGGGAAAGAATAAGACAAACGGAATGGCTTCTTCTTATACGCCTATGGAGAAACAAGAGTTTTATTTTTTGATAAGTAGTGCTCCTAGTAAATATGGTTATAGCAGTGCTAATCTTCGCTATGCTGCTCTACAAGGAGCTATTAACTTTGTCGCGCTAGAAGGGCAAAATATCTACAACACATTTTGGTCTTGTAGGAACCTATGGACAACTCTCTTTCACTCCAAATAATATGCAAGACGGTAAGTAAGGGCATGTGGAATAAATGGTCACTTTACTCACTGCCTATGGCAGTATACAGCGTGACAGTGGTTTTTATCTTGATACTCTTTTATCCTATGAAATCCTAAAAGAAGATATCATCAATGCCATCATTGACAAAACTGCAAAATTGAAATCAGCTATTAACAACAGCTTCAAAAAACTGGTATATTCGGAGCAAGTTTTTCAGGTGGAATATACTATCATTTTTAAATCAAGACTGTAACAACAGACGTATTGTTATCTGTATACATTTTATCAAAAAAGGCAGCACAATATGCTGCCTTTTTTATTTATAAAATCTGTTTTTCTTTCAAATAATCTCTTTTTAAGAATAAAAAACAACAAAAATAGTTGAATCATTCTCATGTACCATTGAAAAATTTTCATAACAGCTTCTTCTCTTGTAAAGAATAAAACTTAGCATTTTCTGATAAATAAGAGCGAACACTGTAAAAAAGAATAAACAAATCAAAAACAATAAAAATTAAACTATACTCTAAAGAATAAATTTTCCTAGAAAAAATAGCATTATTAATCACCTATTATTTTTTACAAGCTTAATGCTCATCTACAATGAAAACTTCTAAACATAAATTTATAATCAACAAACTATACAAAAAATACATAATGCGCGTTATGAGTCATGCAGATGACTCATAACGTTGTACAACTAATAAAGTGAAAAATATGAGAGCTAAAATTTCTCTCAATAAATTATATCGATAAGATTTCACACTATAAAAAATACAAAAACTCTCTATTACAACAAAGATACTAAATACTTCTTGAAACCTAAAACAGAAAAATGTATTTTCTCTTTTGGAAAATCGATCATGCTCTTTGCTCTCTATGGACAATAGGCTCTATACTTGCTTCAAAAAACTCCTTTGTATAATCGTGTTGCGCATGTAGATTACGCAATTCATCATTGCTAAGCTCTTCAAGAATAATCCCTTTATGCATAATTCCAACACGTTCACAAATATGTGCAACAACAGCAAGATCATGGGATACCATCAAATAAGTAAGCTTTTTTCTCACGCGTAATGATTTCAACAAGTTTAAAATTTCAGCCTGTACCGACACATCCAATGCAGATGTTGGCTCATCAAGCAACAAAACCTCTGGTTCAATAATTAAAGCACGTGCAAGAGCAATACGCTGACGCTGCCCTCCAGACAGCTCATGAGGATAACGATAAAGAAATGAAGAATCTAAACCAACGGAATCTAAAGCATCCTCCACCCGCTCCTTTTGATTATCCATCCCATGGATTTTGAGAGATTCAGAAAGAACCGTATGGACCATTTTTCTTGGATGAAGTGAAGCATAAGGATCTTGAAAAACCATTTGAATACAGCGTAAAAAATCTTTACTTCTTTTCTTTTCGACTTCTTGTCCAGCAAAAAGGAACTTTCCACTATAATCTGGAATAAGCCCCACCAATGTATTCAAAATTGTTGATTTTCCACATCCGGATTCACCAATCAAACCATAAGCTTCACCACGCTTAATATGAAAATTAACATTTTTAACAACTGTTACTGCCTTATGCCTATGACCAAAAGTTACAGATAAATTAGAAACATCAATAATATTCTCACAATTTGTCATGAGGAACCTCCTCAACACCATTAACAATCGTAGGATTATGTAACCAATCAGGATCACGCTCAGGAACAGCCAAAACATCAACAGGATTATCAAGCCGTGGCAAACTCGCGAGCAATGCCTTCGTATAAGGATGACAAGCGTGAGACAAATCAGAAGCAGGCAACTCTTCTAACACACGGCCTGCATACATCACCAAAATACGATCACAAAAATCAGCAATCATATTCAAATCATGACTAATGAAAATAAGTCCCGTTCCAGATTTTGTCACAAGTTCATCTAACACAGATAAAACTTGTCGTCTGACCGTAATATCAAGTGCAGATGTTGGCTCATCGGCAATAATTAAATCAGGTTTTGGAATGAGCATCATTGCAATCATCACACGCTGCCCCATCCCCCCTGATATTTCATGAGGAAATAGGCGCATCACATGTTCAGGATCACGAATATGAACAGATTCTAACATAGATATAGTCCGTTCCTGCGCTTCAACTTTTGAAACGCGGTAATGAATACGGTAAGCCTCCATAATCTGCTCACCAATCCGTATTAATGGATTAAGTGAATATTTTGGGTCCTGTAAAATCATTGAAATACGCTTCCCGCGGATTTTTCGCATCTGAGGTTCACTTGCGGTCAATAAATCAACATCCTCAAAGCGCATTTTTTTAGCTTTAACAATGGCTGCTCTTGGACTCAACCTTAATATTGCGCGCCCAGTCATCGATTTTCCAGATCCGGATTCACCAACAATTCCAATTTTTTCTTTTCCAACAGAAAAACTAACGCCACGCACAACTTCTGAAATGCCGCGCGTTGTAGGAAAAGAAATACGTAAATCTTCTACTTCTAATAATTTATTACCCATTGCGTGGATCCAATACATCACGAAGACCATCACCTAAAAGGTTGAAAGCAAGACTTGCAAATAATATTGCACAGCCTGGTATTGCCGCCAACCACCAATTTGTCATCATAAATTCCCGCCCTGAAGAAAGCATCGCACCCCATTCAGGACTTGGAAGTTGAGCTCCCAACCCTAAAAAACCAAGGCCAGCAGCCGTTAAAATAATGCCAGACATATCTAAAGTTAATCGTACAATCACTGAAGGAATACACATGGGCGCAACGTGAAACAAAATTATTCTCCAAGCAGAAGCCCCTTGCAAGCGAACGACAGAAACATAATCAGAAGAACGTATTGTCAAAGTCTCAGCACGTGCTAAACGTGCAATTGGGGGCCATGCTGCAATTGAAATTGCAATAGAGGCATTTTCAATCCCTGGTCCCAATGCGGCTGAAAATGCAAGAGCTAAAATCAAACCTGGAAAAGCAAGAAAAATATCGACAATGCGCATGAGCACAGTATCAACCCATCCGCCCATATAACCAGATACAGTTCCAACAATAAGCCCTATTGGACCTACAATAATGGTTGTAAGAAAAACAACATAAAGAGTAATACGGGAACCAAAAACAAGGCGACTAAAAATGTCACGTCCTAATTCATCTGTTCCAAAATAATGCGCCATAGAGGGTGGCTGCAACCGATGCCCTAGATCATTGCTAAGAAAATCATGCGTAGCAATCCAAGGAGCAAAAAATGCACATATGATAATAATACAAATAATAAGCAGACCGAATACAGCCGAAAAGTTATGAAAAAACTTAACCAGTGCGTGATAAATTCTCTGTATGTTCGCCTGAATTATGGAGCTTGGAACAGGGTCGTTTAACCAACCACCCAAAAAAGATGATGATTGCGATTTATGATGATTACTTACTGTCATATTCAACGTGTCCTTGGATCAAAAATGCGATAAAGCAAATCAGAAAATAAATTAATGGCGACAAAGATAAATCCTACAAGTAAAGTACATCCTACAACTGCATTCATATCTCCGGCTAAAAGAGCATTTGTCAAGTAATGTCCAAAACCAGGCCAAGCAAAAACTGTCTCCGTTAAAACAGCCCCTTCTAATAAAAAAGCATAAGAAAGCGCAACAACGGTAATAACCTGAACAGCAGCATTCTTAAAGGCATGTCCCCATACCGTTCGTGCCCACGATAACCCCTTTACACGTGCAGTAATGATATATTCCTGATTAAGCTGCTCAATCATAAACCCACGAGTCATACGGCTAATATAAGCCATAGCACCGAAAGCTAAGATCAAAGCAGGCATAATAATGTGACTAAAAACATTACCAAAAGCCTCCCATTGTCCTTGGCTTGCAGTATCCCAAAGGAAAAATCCTGTTTTTGGTTCGAAAGAATATTCATAAAGAAAATCAATACGTCCTGGACCACCAACCCAGCCAAGCTTGGCGTAAAATATTAACAAAGCCATTAAACCGAGCCAAAACGTTGGAGTAGAATAACTTACAAGTGTAAAAACACGAACAACATAATCAATAAATGAATCGCGATACATTGCTGCAAAAACACCAAATGGAATTCCAAGACTTGTGCCAATAACAATAGCAACGGTTGCAAGCTCTAATGTTGCAGGAAATACACGCATAATATCAGCTAGAACAGGACGCCCAGAAGTTAAAGCATCTCCAAAGTCAAATAAAAATACATTATGAAGATACTTCCAATATTGAACAATCAACGGCTTATCAAGACCAAGCTTATAATACATTGCATCATAAGCTTCCTGACTGATATTATCACCAAGAATAGACAGAACTGGATCTAGAGGAAGAAGATGACCAAGAAAAAAAGTGATCGTCACCAACCCAAGCAATGTGATAAAAACTGAAATAAGAAGTTTCAATCCTTTGCATAAAAAATCCCATAAAAATAATCTTTTCTGCTTTTCTGATACAGCTCTTTCAGTCTCTGAAAGTGGCAAAACCATTATAAAAATCCCCTCTGTAGCGACAAAACATAAAGCAAATACCTTTTTTTATATAACGAAACAACCTCTTATTAAGCATGTTCTACAATCCTTCTCTATAACATGCTTCTTTTTATTTTTCTGCTTCATTGTAATAAAGTCTATAACTGTTCCAAATCCATTTTTTGACATCAGGTCCCATACCAACGGTATAATATGTCTGAAATAAATAAACCATAGGACCATGCTCTAGCACATAATGCTGTAAAGTACGATATTGCATGATACGCTTATTGGGGTCTTTCTCAAACAAAGCATCCATCACCATGTTATTAATATTTTCATCATAATACCCAGCGCGCCAAGCCAAATACATATTGTGCTTTTTTGTAAATGTTGGATCAGGATTAAACACGTGATTTAATGAGGCAGGATGTCCATCAGGATCGGCACTCCCCCACCCCATAATAGCAGTATCATAATTTCCACCACGTACACGGCTCAACAATTGATTTTGTGCCATTTTTTCAATTGTCAGCTCAACACCAATTTTACGTGCATTGGCTTGAATAGACTGTGCAACAGACGACATATAACTAAGGCTTCCAACTAAAAGATTAGCTTTAAAACCGTTCGGATAACCAGCCTCAGTAATTAACTGTTTTGCTTTTTTCAAATCCAACTTAAAAGGCAGACCTTCTTTTTCATCCAAAGCACCAGGAACACCCAAGGACATATAAGTTGCCCGCGGAATAGCAATCCCCTTCAAAACAGTTTTTCCAAGACCTTCATAATCAACCAAATAACGAAGTGCCAATCTAACCTTTTCGTTTGCAAAAATTGCATTCTTATTATTTAATGATAAATAAATAATCTGGGGGCGCAAAACACGACTAATTTTGACTGGGCCTCCCTTTTTTTCAAGATCTAAAATATCCTCTGAAGAAAGATCACGCGCTATATCCACATCACCTTTTTCCAAAAGAAGTCTTTGACTTGATGAATCTGCTACGTGCTGCACAACAATCTTCTTAATTTTAGGCACATCGCCCCAATAATGCTGTGTAGCCTCTAATACAACTTTATCTCCTGGAGACCAGCTCACCAATTTATAAGGTCCAACACAAGCCGAATGTGTCGCTAAATATTTATTCCCCATATCACCGTTAATACTCTGCGCTTCAATTGTTTTCCGATCAAGCAAAGCAGAAGCATAAGACTGTCCAATAACAGTCAATATGAGCTGAATAGGGTAGGGTTTATCTAATTTTAATTGCAAAGTCTTATCATCAAGAGCTTGAATATTTGTTTCAACATTGTTTTTAGTAAACCCATAATCCATTAAAGATTGGGCATAGCTCAATCCTAATTTAATAATCCGCCGCATCGACCATACCAAATCTTGCGCCGTTGCTGTTCTTCCATCATTAAACTTTAAATCATCACGAAGATGAAAAACTATTCTTTTGCCATTATCTAAAACATCCCAAGATTTTGCCATAGCAGGGCGAATTTTTGTAGGATCATGTTCATCATATTGTACTAACGCGCTACAAATATTCGTCAATAACTCACTCGTCACGACTTCAACAGTTTGCGCTGGGTCAAAACTACTCATTGAATCAATATTCCATGCCATCACCAATATATCTTTAGATGAAGCACTAAATGCTGATGCTATAGCCCCATTTAAAAAAGCTGTTATGCCTAATAAAACAGAAAATTTTTTCAACATTTTTTTCCCATTTTTTTCCTATTATATTCTTATGCCTTTTCACACATAGCTGTTGTGATTTTGCTCTTTCATCTTTTAAACAGCATAGTATCAAACATCAACTTTATTTAATCAAACTAAGCATCTATAAAATAATTCTCTCATACATCAATCTATATTCGGGATGCAGAGAATCTGTAGCCACAAACAAAGATCTTGTCCAATATAACTTTCTATATTCATCCCCCTTAATAAACGACCTCCATCATATACAGCACAAACATCCCTCACAGTTTCATCCTTTAAGAAACTGAAGGACTTTTATATGAAAGAATATTTTCATCATGCAATTATGATCAAGCTATTTTACCTTTGACAACACCAAAAGACACTTTTATTTTTCAATTTTACTATAAAAAATACGCGGTGCACTATTCCAAACCCATTTTTTGACATCCGGTGTCATCGCGACAACGCTATATTGCTGGTAAATAAACGCATAAGGTCCTTTTTGCATAAGTTCACGTTGTAAATCAGCATATATTTGCGCCCGTTTTTGCGGATCTTT
>NZ_JBHIMM010000014.1:0-26020 GCF_042194115.1 Bartonella sp. MR90HLJMH | reverse complement strand
CTTTATGAACCCCAATCCCAGACGCCAATGGTTGAAGGTGAAAATGCACCCCCAGACCCTACACAAGACATTATTGGTTATATGGGTTGGATAGGAAAAAAGATTCGAGAGCAGGATGCGTATATTAGGGAACAGAAAGAAGCGCTAAGACAAGCTGAGGAACAGCAGCAGCATGATATACGTCTTGGTCAGTTTTTCAACAGTTCTGTTAAGTCGTTTCAAAATAAATCCAGTGATTTTGGTGATGCGGCAAATTTTCTTTATGAGAAGCGTGCGAAGGAATTGAGTTCTTGGTCGTCACTTTATCCTGAGTATGCAGATCCAAACACAATTTCTGAGATCATAAGGAATGAATTGCGTACGATTGTAGCGACTTGTGCACAAAGAGATCTCAATCCGGCAGAAGAGATTTATAGAATAGCGCAAAATCTTGGCTATCAGAACCAAGCAGTGCAAGCGAATAATCAAGTTGCAGAACTTCAAAGCCGTCAGAATTCTGCGAGAACCTTAACGGCGTCTGGTGGAGGGGGGAGTACAGGTCCACTTTCATGGGAAACGATGAACGCTATGACGGATAAAGAGTTTCAAGCATGGTACAGCAATCCAAAGAACCGAGTGCTTATACGCAAATTGAGTGGTGCGGATGATGAAGATTAAGTGAAAGACTTGTAGAGAATAAGCCGCCTTTGGTGCGGGTTAGTAGTCCGGCTTTAAGCCGGTTTTTTTATAGCAAAGAAAGGTGAAATAAATGGCAACAACACATATAGGGATTAATGATCCCCATGCGTTAAAAACATGGGCGAGAATGCTTGATGCGGAGGTCTCCAAAGCAACTCCTATTGCTCCTTTGATGGGGCAGGATTCCAATAGCATTATTCAGGTGAAAACAGAGACGCAAAAAGGCAAAGGGGATTGTGTAACATTTAGTCTGCGAGCTCAGTTATCAGGACGTGGTGTGAGTGAGGGTGAAACCCTTGAAGGCAATGAAGAGGCACTCCAATTCCTTCATGATAAACTGTATATCAATGAACTTTATCATGGAACAAGAATTGCCAATGAAGGCACTATTGATAATCAGCGCACATTGTTTAATTTGCGCGAAGAAGCCAAAAACAGTTTATCAGATTGGTATGCGGACCGTTTGAGTTTGATGTTTTTCGTTCACGCTTGCGGTTATACAGCCAACAGGCTTAATTTTGAGGGAGAACTGGTTGATCTTGATCCTCTTTTTTGGGGCTTTAATGCACCATTAGCTCCAAGCAGTAAGCGCATTGTGCGACCAGAAGCAAAAACCAAGGATGAAGAGCTTACAGAAAAAGCCAAACACAGCTTTAATCTTAAATTGATAGATGAAGCGGTTCAGTGCGCTAAGCTAGCGAATCCTAAAATTAGACCGGTTCGCGTGAATGGCGAGAGTGTTTATGTGTTGTATTTGCATCCCATTCAGGTGACACAATTGCGCACTAATACAGAGACGGGTCAATGGCTTGATATTCAGAAAGCTGCTTATACCGGTTCGCGTTCCAAAAACCCAATCTTTGATGGTTCTCTAGGCATGTACAACGGTGTGATTTTACGTGAATCAGAGCATGTCACCAATGGTGTTAAATCCACGGATAGTACACGTCTTGCAGGTGTGCGCCGTGCTGTTTTGCTTGGAGCGCAAAGTGTCGTTATGGCATTTGGTAAGAGTTACGGTAAGACCCGCTATAAAATCGAAGAAGAAACCTTCGACTACAAACGCGAATACGGTTTTGGAGTGCATACAATTATGGGCATGAAGAAAACGCGTTTCCAAATGCCCGGAAGAGCACAAGGAGCCCAAGATTTTGGAACGATAGTTATCCCCACCTACAGCGGTGAAGTTGAGTGATGAGGAAAGGAAATAGGACATGGTAGATGGCGTAACAGGACACTTACACGGCAGAGATCTTCATACACATCAGGTCAGTTTTTTGCGTTTGAATATCTCGCATAAAGATAAGCATTTGACGCGCAAAATCGGGACTTTACCGCGTGGTGCAATGATCCTTTCGATTAAAGCGTTTGTGAAGACAGCGTTTTCAGAAGCGAAGTTGAAGATAGGAAGTACCTATGGGGGTAATGAGTTTAGTGAAAAGGACATCAAAGCCCAAGGTACGCAAGATTTTACATCAACCAACCAAAAAGAGTTTGTTCCAGAAGATCAAGAGCTTACGCTTTATGCAACACGGGATAAAACAACCGCGGCTGGAGAGTGTGTTGTGGTCGTGCAATTCGTGACCAATCGTTGAGAGGTATAGGGGAAGGCTTAATTCCCCTCACGATTTATGGAGCAGATTGTACAGAGAGTTGCAAATTAAGGGCAGATAAGACAGCGACTAAGGTAGAAAGTTTAGGGTCACCTGTTTTGCTTAAAGAGCGGTATAATCCACTGCGTTCGCGATTGGTTTCTTTTGCTAAGGCACTCATATTTTGTGCTCTAGCAACAATGCCAAGGGCATCCGCTATATGAGAGGCATCACCAGTTTTGAAGGCTTCATTTAAAAAGACTTCTTGAGATTCTGGTGTTGTGAGGTGTTTTTCAAAGTTAAAGGTTTTCAATTTCATTTTTAAGATCCTCTAAAAGAGATAAGGCTTTTTGAATATCACTGGATTGTGTGGATTTGTCACCACCACAAAGCAATATAATGATTTTATCGCCTTTTTTTGTAAAATAAATTCGGTAACCAGCACCATAGTGGATACGTAATTCACCTATACCATTAAAAAACTTTGCATCACCCAAAAGCCCTGAACGAATTCTATGAAGCCTTGCAAGAATTATATTAGCAGCTTTTCTGTCTTTAAGTTTTTCTAACCAGTTATCGAATTCATCTGTTGTTTTTATTATCGCTACCATCAGTGCACTATACTACACAAAATATATAATATCAATTGTAATAATTTTTACTGAAAGGTATTTTGATGACACGTCATTATATTCGGGTTAAGACCGGAGGACCAATACCTGTAAAGCGAGATGTTTATCGTCATAAGAGGACACTTTCGCACCTTGTGTCGGTCATTCAAGATGAGATTGATGACATAGCCGATGAGTATGTTCATCAAATCCAAGAAAGTATTTTTGCAGCCATTCGTTTTTGTGAACGGGAGACCTTTTACTTTAACGAAAGCCGTGATGTGGTGTTTGAGACACGGGCGGGACAAGGTGTTTATGATGCAAGCACTACCAGCCATATCGAAAGTGCTGTTAAAATCAAAAACGTTTATCTGAGTTCGATAACATATTATGCATAAAAAACTAATAAAGTCAATAGGTTGTGTGAAATTATTTTATATGAATCCACTTAAGAATCCACACTTTTATGCATGATTCATTTGATCATTTTTTATATAAGATTGCCATGCATGAATAGACCATAAAAAGCAAATCATGATGTAAATGTTATAACGCATGTAAACGTTCAAATGAAATGAAAAGCAGCTATCATTCATAACAGTTCATAAATTTTATGATACGTTTTTATCACTCAAATCGCATTGTTTAAAATTTAGTCGTTTGGAATTATCGATAACATACGTTTAAAGAATGGTATGAGTTTTGCTCTTTTTTGAGCGAAACCTTAAAAAGGAATAATCGTTTGAAACTGTCATAAGCTTATAGGTTTAATTTATAAAGATTGCATAAAAGGATTTAAAGATAAGATCACTTTTAAAAACGCTTTCTAAAAGTTTAGAAAATGATAAGTAATCAGCATAAATATAGTATCATTACATATAGAATGAAAATCACAATGTTATGTCTTATGAAAGAGAAAGCTTTTTAATGATATAACGCAAGCAAGAAGACTTCAAAACCATTGTAACATCATAAGGTATGGGATTTTATTCAATTTTGAGTCAAAAGCTGTAATGTTTAAAGAATGCTCTATTCTAAGATAATGCCCCCAAAAATGGACCGGCTAATTTTTAAAGAAATTAGGTTTTAATGAAAAGTACAAATACGCTTATGAGAACCTCTTTAAATGCACGTTTAAACGTTTGAAACATAAAATGAGATCTTTATAAGAAACGTTAAAACTTCTTTTTATCACAGTTATAACTTAGTTATCATTTGCTCTTAAGAACGTTTCATTTATGAAAAACGAAGATCTAGATTTCACAGCAGAGCAAAATCTTGAAAACCTTACATTTTATAAAAGCGTTTGTTTATTTTTCTTATGAGAGATTGTTTTGAAAACCAATGCTCGTAAATGTAAAAATGGATTTTGTTACAAACTTTCACTTAATACACATTTGCTTTATTTACGTTCCTTTTGATAAGTTTTCATATCTCTCATAGAGCGCTTGCAATATGATACGTTTTGTATATATGCATTCATTACTCCATGTGGATGATTCATTTTAATCAATAAGAAACGCTATTTGAAAGCCGCGTCATATCATTTGACACGGCTTTTTTATTTTACTCTCTCTTTTATGATATGTTTATAGCAATGCATTTTATATGCGTTTATAACCATAAAGAAGGCACGCCCCCATGTCTCTTTTTATTCTGTTTTATCAGTTATATTGATAACATTATCGTTTTCATAAACCTCACATTTTTTTGGAACGACACTTACTTTACTTTGACTGTTTAATTTTGCATTGCCATAGGCTTTTCCCCAGACCTTGGCATGATAGGAAACCTTGGCATTACCATAAACAGAGCCATAAACTTCAGCATAGCCACTCACAATAACATTGCCATAAACCTTGCCATAAATTTTAGCATGACCTTTGACAATAGCATGGTTATAAATCTTGGCATGGCTGTAAACACAGACAGAGCCAGAAACCTGAGCATGCCCATAAACCCTTGCATAATTATAAACCCAAGCATTATAAGAAATATGCGCATTATCATAAACATGGGCTTCTGTATAAATACGAGCGCTCCCACACACCTGGGCATTGCCATAAACATAGCCAGATATACGTGCATTACTATAGACACAAGCATTGTCATAAACTTTAGCATATTGAGAGATAAAAGCCTTACCATAGACCTCAGCATTGCCATAGACATGACCACAAACCTGAGAAAAATGGCGTATTTTTGCATTTTCATAAACACGGGCATAGCCATAAACCCACGCATTATCATACACCCAGCAATTGCCATCATGAGAGAGGTTGCTTTCCTTTTCAATAAAGCCCCCAAGATCCCCCACTTTGACATCATCAAAATCTTTTAAAGCTTTAATGCGATAAAGGTTTGTAATTTTCTTAGTAATCCTATCTTTGATTTGTTTAATTTCATTGGTTAATTCATATTTTTTGCACATAAAGATACCCTCACAATCTAATGTGATAAACGTTTGCTAAAATTTGAAATGAGATGTTTAAAGAAGGGCGCCCCCGCCGCGCCCGCGCGTCTTTACGCAGCGTCTTTTATGGTTTGTTCACAAATTTTGATATGACCGTTCAATTTTTTGGTATCTATATATGAATTGCCAAAAACACTCACTTGATCACAAATGTATGTATAGCCTGTAATTTTTGCATTTTCATAAATATAAGCATCATCACCAACCACAGCAAAAAACCAAACTTGAGCATTGTCATAAATTCTTGCATTGCCATAAGCTTGCGCATAGCCAGTCAATAAAGCGTTATCATAGATTTTAGCATGACCTTTTATAACAGCCCTGTCAGATACCTCAGCATGATTCAAAACGCAGGCATGATCGTAAACATAAGTTATTCCAAAAACCAAGGCATGATCAGCAACCCTTGCATTGCCTTCAATTTTTGCATTATCAAAAACACTAGCGTAATCACAGACTGTAGCGTGATCAGAAACATGAGCATTATTATAAACACAAGCCTTATCATAGACCCAGCAATTACCCTCATGAGAGAGGTTATCTTCCTTTTCAATAAAGCCACCCAAGGCACCAGCCTTAACATCAGCAAAGTCTTTTAATGCTTTAATGCGATAAAGGGTATGATTATTAATTACATACGTTTCATTTGTGAGTGCAAACTTCTTTTGCATGGCACAATTCCTTTATAAGAAGATTTAATTTTTGAATGAGATGTTTAAAGAGGGGCGCCCCCGCCGCGCCCGCGCGTTCAATTACGCAGCATCACTTTCATATTCGCTGTCATTATCATCGTCATAATACCCTTCAAAATCAGCATAATACTCATGACGATAATAATCATCTTCGCTACCAAACTCAGGATATGCATCATCATAGATATCTTCATTAGCTGTTAAAGAGGCATTACTATGAATATAAGAAGAACCAGAGATAAGAGCATCACAAATAACGGCATCATCAAAAACACGCGATTCATCACAAATATAAGCAGAGCCACTTATTTTTGCATTGCCTCCGACATGGGCATCATTACAAATGACAGCATTATCGGAAATATGAGCATGATCAGTGACACGGGCGTTATCATAAATTTGTGCATTGCCTTCAATTACAACGGCGTTGTTAGCATGCGCATTACCAGACAGCTTTGCATTGTCCTTTAATGTCATACCTTCAAAAATAGCATTCCCATAAATTTGAGCATTACCATAGACATCAACAAAAAAGCTTTTTACTTTAGCATTTCCAAAGACGCGTGCATTTTGAAAGACCCGTGCTTTATTATACACCCAGCAATTACCCTCATGAGAGAGATTATCTTCCTTTTCAATATACCCCCCTAAATCGCCTTTTTTGACATCATCAAAATCTCTTAAAGCTCTAATTCGAGTTAAGAAATGACCATCGATATATTCACCATCATCAATAAATTCATATTTTTTTGCAGGCTCTTGTTGATTAACAGACGTGGTTTCATTTGAAATATTAGAGATAACGGGGGTGTTGTTTGATATATTTTTCATAATTAAAACCTTACTGATTAAATGTTTGTTATTGGCATCTCTATAGAGGCGCCGGGTGCTAACAAACACGGCAGTAAGTCCGTCGTTACACTTTTCCCATAAATGGGTATTGTATGGTGTAACTACACCCGACAAAATCACTATATATGCTAACAAAAGCATAAAAGATAGTCAGTTTTTAATAGGATTAGGTTTATCGCAACCTATTCGCTTACTGTTTAGTGTTGTTAAGCACTTGATTATTTATATAGCAAAATACGTATTTATTGTCAAATAACATTTTATCTTTTTTGATATTTTTTATTATTTTTTTAAATACGTTGTGTATAGATAATATCTTATGATTATTAATTGCTTCTTTTATATTTATGTGCTTTTAAAGCTATATTATAGGTTTTATGAAACGATTGCGTTATTTTCTGAATCTATACATTTATAATATTTAGAAAAACTCTCATAATGCGTATTTTTATCTTTATAACCTATCAATTTTGTTACTAAATGAATTTTAAATTTTTTGTGAATTTTGTTTATAAGGGTCTTTAATTTAAACGACCTTAATAGCACCGCGCTCTTATAACAAATGCTTTCATTTGCATTTTTGCATTCTCTATAGCTGTTATGTTCTTTATAGCCATGGCATCATTTTTCAGTTTCATAAGAGAAATGATAAATAGGATAATTGTGATTTATAGACTGTTATGAAAATATCTAAAGAGAGATTGATTATTATAAGGATTAGCAAAATCCCTTTTAATAAACTTTTGTCAGTCTTGTCAGTTCTTTTTAGAACTTATATCATTTTTTTAAATGAGAGAAAATTAAAATCATTATATTTCAATAAGTTAAGTTTTATCAATTTTTCAAAAAAACAACCTATATCAATAATACAACCTTTAAATTCAATCAATAACATACGTTTTGTAGGGGTTTTGGGGGGGTTAGAAACATTCAAAACCTATAAGTAATATAAGGAAATGAATATACATAACCCTCTTTAAACAAAGCTTCTTATAACAATAAAGCTATCATTTTAGATTACGGTATAATCTTTTAAAGGCAATGTAAAAGAAGCGTATTCACTTTAAGATGGGATTTCTTAAAAGTCTTAAAGCAATCCAAATAAGAGTATCTAAAAGTGCAAATGATTTCTTTTTAGAATAACGCATATAAGCACTCTTTTTAAAGATTGTATGTAAGCAATTTATAAAAGTGATATAGAACCTATAGGTATAAGACCTTATACCCCTTGTGAGGTTAATATGCCTATCATGTGAGCATGCTTTATAAGTTATTTGGTTTCTCTAATTTCTAATTTTGGTAAGTTCTTAACAATTTTCATTGTTTCTAGACTTACTGTAATAACCCTTTGAAACAACTCTAGAGGATAGGCAGGGTTGCCAATGGTTTCAACAGCATAACGATTGGCATCATTAACAATGCCGCTCTTTTTATCAGTCTTAACGCATTGACGCTCCATAACCCATTCAAGAGCGGGTTTACCATTGACGATATACTCATAAAGCTTCAAGAGGGATATCTGTTATTGTGATATTGCTGTTATAAAAAACAATCAATTTATCTTTTTCCTTACTATTCCCAGCGAATTTCATTTCAGTCACATAATAAAACTTTTCGGGATTAGAGATCTCTGTAACTTTTGGATTACCCTTTTTAAAAGTCACTGGATAAGGTTTTACATCTTCATAATTCACGTGCAAATGATCCAGTTCACGCCCTGTTACAATAGAGCTCCGTTTTCGTATAAGGGGTTTAATTCTCTTCAAAAGAATTAAAACGAAGCTTATTAAATCCATTTTGAACGAATTGAGAAAAAATGCAGAAAAATACGAAAAAAGCCGATATTTTTTTTCAAAAAGTTTTTTAAATGCAGCTTATCCACAGCCTATGAGAGAGATCAGATCAGCAAACTAGTGAATTTTGCTGTTCGTTTCATGTGTTAATCAAGACAAATGAACTATATGCTTTGATAGGTTTTATAGAATGGTTTTGAAGGTTTCTCAAACCTTCAAAACCATTCGAAACTCATAGATTAGGGGTCCTTTGAAGGTTCACTCTATGAATGCAAGGGGATATGGTTGAGCAAATTTATCCTTTATATTTATGGGGATATTGATGTATTAAACATTGACGGGCTAAACAGTTTTGTTTAGAGGTTTTTTCATATAAATGTGGGGGAGAAATCTTCAGCAATTAAAATAAAGCAGTTTTTGGGTGTCACTTTTTTGGTCACAAAGGCATGTGCTTTTGTTAAAAGCGTTATAGGGCAGTGGCTGTTTTGAGTGGTATTGTTAGAGGTTCCATGAAGTTCTTTTAAACAATGCTTCATGAATAGTGCAAAGCGGGGCAATCTGTATTGTTTTGTGTATTTTTACGCCAAAGTTCTCTTTTGAGAATTTTTCGTGCCATTTTTGTTTTCTTTGGCTTGTTTACAGGTGTAAGTGTTTATGCGCGCTCCTCAGCTATTTTTCATTCCCCAACCGATAATTTTTCTCGCCAACAATCTGAGAAGCAGCAATTAGAAAGAATTGAGAAATTGCGGTCTTTAACGCCTAAAAGGATAAAGACGCCTTCAGAGCAAAATCCAGAAACGCTTTTGGGTGGGAAGCAATGTTTTCCAATTCATGCTATTGTTGTTGAGGGAGTGCACCATGTCAAAAAGCGCTCTATATCAACCGTAACAGAGCCTTATGTTGGAAGATGTATCGGTCTTGTCGATATTCAGCTCTTAATCAAGAAGTTAACCAAAGTTTATTTGGATCAAGGCTATGTGACGGCGCGTTTCTACATTCCCGATCAAGATATCAAAAACAGCAAGACGCTCAAATTTGTTGTTGTTGAGGGCAAGCTTTCAGAGATTTACTATAATGGTTCTCCAGTCTCTCGTTATAACAATGTTGTGTGGAGTGCTTTTCCTGGGCTTCAAGGTCATGTTCTGAACATGCGCGATATTGAACAGGGGCTTGATCAGATCAACAGGCTTTTTTCAGCGCACGCTCAAAGCGAACTTCTTCCAGGGCGTGAAGAAGGGAGCACCATTGTCAATATTAACAATCATCCCGATAAAACTTTCAAGGTTACTGTTTCTCATGACAATATGGGACAAGCCTCTACGGGTTATGCGCGTTATAGTGCGGGCTTGAGGGTAGAAAATATTTTAGGGATGAATGATGCGTGGGATTTTAACTATCAACGCAGTGAGCCCGATTATTGGGGTGGGAGCAAGCAAGAAGGACATAGCAATAACATTTCAGCGAGTGTGAGTATTCCGTACGGTTATTGGACCTTTGGATTGAATGGCACTGTTTATAATTACCAAAGCATAATCCCTGGCAATTTTACCGATATTGAGACGACGGGGGATTCCAGTGAGTTACACGCCAGTACAAGCAGGGTTCTTTACCGTGATGGTGTTTCCCTTACAACCTTGAATTTAGGTCTTTCTTATAAAAGAACCAACAATTACCTTCTTGGCAATAAGATTGAAGTGGGCAGCCGTCAATATAGTGTCGCCAATTTTGGGATTTCGCATTCGCGCCAGATGCTGGGTGGAACTTGGACCTTTGATGTGAGTTATTTGCAAGGTCTTCCCTTGTTTCATTCTGTCAAGAAGCACGATCCAGGAGCAGGAGATGCGGAGCCACAATTTGCCAAATTTACTGGTACGCTTAGTGTCATGACGCCTTTTAAGGTAGGGGGCTTGGACTTTATACTGAGCAATCTTTTGAGTGGTCAATATTCACCGCATAATTTACTGGGTGCTGAGCAGATTTCGTTGGGGGGCGCTTCCAATGTTCGTGGCACGCGTGAGAGTTTGCTTTTTGGCAATAACGGTTTTTTTAGCCGGAATGATTTGTTGCTACGCACCATTCCGTGGAGCAATCACGCGACCTTCAAAAAGGTTTTTGGTGAACTTCGCCCTTATGTTGGTTTGGATTATGGGCGTGTGTTTTCGCAAGTTTTGTATGGGATTAAGAGTGACCAGCTTGCCGGTTGGACAGCAGGTGTCAAGCTTGCGGGAGGCATGGTCTCTCTTGATGCCAGTTATTCCAGTATTTTTTGGAGCACAGTTAAGCACAAAAAATCAGGAACATTTTTTATGACATTAACAATGGAACTTTAAGCATTTTTTATTGGGGAGTTAAAGTATGAGATATGAGAAGAGAGCAGAAAGAGCAGCTTTATTAGGTGTTTTGGTCTCCAGTACGATGCTCAAAAAGGTTTTATTTGGAGGACTTGGTTTTTCTTGTTTGTTAGCCCCTTCAGCGTTACAGGCGCAAATTACTGTGGATCCTAACGCTAATGCCGCTCATCGCCCAGATATAGTAGCAGCGCCCAATGGGGTTCCCTCCATTGATATTGTTACCCCCAATGGCAAGGGCTTATCACACAATAAATATGACGATTTTAATATTGGCAATCCAGGTGTGATTTGGAACAATCATGCGCAAGAAGTGGGGCAATCGCAGTTGGGGGGCATTATGCCGGGCAATCCGCATTTGCGTGTTACGGGTTCGGCGAAAGTGATTTTAAATGAAGTGACCAGCAGCAAGCGTAGTGCGCTTCATGGTCCAGGAGAGGTTTTTGGGAGCCCCGCCGATGTGATTATAGCCAATCCCAATGGGATAAGTTGTGATGGTTGTGGCTTTATCAATACGCCCCATGCGACCTTAACCACAGGTGTACCCGAAATTGATGCGAGCGGTTTTTTAAAAGGCTTTGAGGTGCGAGGTGGGGATATTACCTTTGGAGCAAAGGGAGCCAATTTTTTCTCTGGCCAAGGGGCTGTTGATATTGTCGATATTGTCTCACGCACGGTGCATTTTGAAGGACCTGTTGCGGGCAAGGAGATTGGTGTGACCGCAGGGACAGGGCACTTTGATTACGCTTCACGGGAAATGAAAGAACTGACCGATATTACTGGTAAACCGGAATATGCGATAGATGGTTCTGCTTTGGGGGCTCTACAGGCGGACAGAATAAAACTTGTGGCGACAGAAAAAGGTGTTGGGGTTCGTATGCGCCATGATATGGCAGCCAATGCGGGGCAGTTGCATCTTTCTGCTGACGGGAAAATCTCCCTGAAGAATGTTTTTGGTCATGGGGGTGTTGTCCTCAAATCGAAAAGCCAGAGCGTATTGGCAAAACACATCACCTCGAAAAAGCATATTGATATTGCCGCACATAAGGATGTGACGTTAGAAACCGTTGGCGCTGATGGTCATTTGAAAATAGAGGCGCAGGATGGGCTTTTATCGATTGCCGGAAACGCAACGTCTGGGGGCAATATGGAGCTTTCTTCGCGCCAAACTCTTCAAGTTTTAGGGCTAGGGTCAGGCGCTGATATGGCTCTTGAGGCAGGCGGAGAGCTGAAGATTGAGGGGAACGTTTTAGCGCAAGGGAACCTCAAGGTACATGCCGGTGGTGATATCCAAACGCATCTTTTAGCTGGTAGGGTTGATATGGTTCTTGAGGCGGGTGGAGACTTGAGGCTTGAGGGGGATGTTTTAGCGCAAGGGAACCTCAAGGCACATGCCGGTGGTGATATAAAGGCGCAGCTTTTAGCCGGTGGGGTTGATATGACGGCAACGGGTGCTACAGGTGTTGTTGTTCTTGGCACCCAAGGGGATGTTGATCTCCAGAGCAGTCAAGGTGCGATTGTTGCTGAAAGTGTTTATGGGGCAGGAGACATCACCCTGGTTTCTCATAACGGGCTTTCTGTTTCTCAAACAATTCTGTCGCATCAAAATGTTGCCATTCAAGCACAACCAGAAACAAATGCTTCCGTTCATTTTGGGCAACTTTTAGCTCATGGCAAGGCAAATATTGAGGGCGGGGCGGTTGACTTTTCTTCGCTGATGACGGGTGAAGAAGCTGTTTTAAAGGTTGGCAGCCTTGATGCAGGCACACTGATGACAGGTGTCGTTTCTACGGGCGGTTCAGGGGATCTTGTTTTAGATGAAAAGGGCTTTCTTTTTATTACAGCAAAAGAAGGGGTGAAGGTTGGGCAGATTGCCAGTGGTGGCAATATTGAAATTTTTGCTGGCAACGACATTTATTATGATCAGGTCATTGGCTATGGCAACGCAACATTGACATCGGTATCTGGAGAGATCAGTGTTGAGAATGTGCTGTCTACCGAGGGGGATGTGAGATTGACAGCACCGACACTGGATTTAAGCAATAATCGTTCTCATATTTACACGCCGCAAACGCTGTATTTAATTGCAGATCATATTGATGTCTCGGGCAGCGAATTGACTTATGGTGGTTTAGACTTTCAAAGCACCAATGCCCTTGATATTCACCATGCGCGGCTACAAGCCGTGACAGATGAGGGAGGGACTGGAGATATTCTCTTTATTGCTCCAAGCGTTATGGTGGATAAGGCAACTTCTGTTTTAGCGGCACGAGATTTCGTGATCAAGACGGGGGAGCTTGGAAATAGCGGTCAATTGGCATCGGGGCAGGATTTAGTCTTTCGCGTGACGGGCAATGTGACCAACAACAAAACGGGCTTAATTTATGTGCAGGGCAATGGTGCTTTACAAGTTGATGGGGATTTGCTCAATGATTTTGGCACTATAATGGCAGAAGGTGATTTATCTTTTACCAATGCAGATGGCAGCGGAAAAAGCCTTTCCCTTGTTAACAAAGCGGGCTTTATTCAAGCTGGTGGAAACTTAAATATCCAAACCAACACCCTGAAAAACGAAGCCGATAGCACGCCTGTCATCACGGAAAAAACGGAATATAGCGATATTTCTTTCGAAAAACCAGACAAATATAATTTTCTCGATGGTAGGGATTTATATCATGATACGAGATCGAATAGCTGGGGTAAAGGAAAGCTTTCTAAGTGGCCGGCTGGTAAAAAGAAGAAGAATTTTATATTTGAACAGCAGGTTTGGGCGAGCAAAGAAGAAATCTATGGCACCGCAATTTCAAGCGACGGAACAGTCTATAAGGCTTTTACTTGGGAATATAATGATAACAGAAAAGGCATAGAACAGTATTCCTGGAATGGTTCTCGGCAGAAGGGAGGATGGTTAGGGTCAATAAACGAACACTGGTCACATATGACAGAAAAGACTGTCACGCAAGGGTTTTCGCATAAACCAGTTTCGGGGGTAATACAATCTAGTGGCAATCTCATCATTAACGCTGATACCATTGACAACCATTATAGCTCTATGAGAGCAGGGGGAAATGCCGATATCCACGCCAATGTGCTCACCAATTTGGGGGCAACGGCTTATAAAAACACTTATCTTAGTTGTCAGGCTTATACAGACAGTTGTTATGGCTATAAAGCTGATGGAAGCCGCGATGTTTCTTTAGATATAGTCAATGGCAAGGATCGCCAAACTGGTTCAAAAGTTCTTGATACCGTTCCTGGTCTTGTTCAAGCGGGTGGCACTTTAAATCTGGTGGTCGATCAACTCAATAACACGGCAGCGGAAGGTTCAATTACAGGGGATGCGCATTTTAAAGCACAAGCAGTTGGGGGCAATCCACTGGAGTCCTTAAGTGGTTTGCCTGGAGCTGGCGCTCTCTTTACACCAAAAGTGGATCTCAATAATGCAGGAGAACTTTCTGAGGGGCTCCCTTTACCAAAACCCCAATCGGGTGGGGTTGGTGGCACGCTACCCAACCAGAATTTCATTTATGAAACGCGGGCAGAATTCCTTGATGTTGGCAAGTTTTATGGCTCAGCCTATTATTTGAACAGAATAGGTTACAATCCTGATCGGGAGATTTTTTTCTTAGGCGATGCTTATTTCGAAAAGCAGCTGATTGAAAAACAAATGCGTGATCTTGTTGGTCAAGGGTTGGGCAAAGGTTCCTTTATTCCTGGAAGTGATGCCATTGAACAAGTCAAAACTTTGCTGGATGGTGGGGCAGAATATGCAAAAGCCCACAATCTCCCCTTTGGTGAGGCTTTGAGTGAAGAACAATTGGCGTCCCTAGAAGCCCCGATGGTGATTTATGTGCGCCAACAGGTCAAGGGCATGGATGTTTATGCACCGGTGCTTTACATCCCCGAAAAAGACAGAGCCTCCTTTGTTTCTGCTGGGGCTTTGATCATGGGCGATGATGTGAATATCACCAGCCAAAATACGAGCAATTCAACGATTATCAATTCAGGGCGGATTGCGGCAAATCACCAATTGCATGTGCATGGCGGGGATATCCTCAGTCAAGGAGGGCATTTTGCGGCGGGTGGGGATGCTGTTATCCTTGCGGAGAAGAATATTCGTTTGGATGCAGGGCGCACAACGGTTGACGGCGTGGAGACCGTTTTAAACACCGAGGCGCTTTCTGCTGGGGGTAATGCAACGGTGATTGCTAAACAAGATATCACCGCCTCAGGGGTGGGGATCACTACCGGAGGTGATCTTGCCATGGCTACAGAAGAAGGCAACTTGACGATCGGTTCAGCAGAAACCCATTACCATGATGAACAGGGTGATGCCACCATGCATCATAAATCTGTGTTAAACTCTGGAGGCTCGACGACACTTCTCTCTGGAAATAATTTGAATATTCTAGGCTCTGATGTTCAAGCAACGGATAATCTTTCCTTACAGGCAAAAGAAAACGTTTCAATTGATGCCACACGCAACAGTACCAATAGCCATCGCGGGGATCGAACTTCTCATGTCGCCGTGCACAATGGCTCTCATTTAAGTTCTGGAAAAGATACCACTGTTCTCTCTGGAAAAGATATCCATATTGCTGCTTCCGATATAGATGCGAAGGGCAATGTTGGACTTGGCGCCCAAGGGGAGATAACAATAGGGGTAAGAGAAGATGAGATGGAGTATCATCTTCGCGCCAAAAACACGAAAGTGGATATGCAAGCCTCTCATGTCGTTGGCTCTTCGATAAAATCGGGAGGTGATACCACGGTCATTGCAGGGCAGGATGGCAAGCCGCATGATCTTAGCATCACAGGTAGTTCCATTGTGGCTGATGGCAAGGTAGGGCTGAAAGCCAGCAACGATGTCCTGATCACCAATGCAGAGGATAGCTTACACTATGAAATGTCGTACCACAAAGAGGGTGGAGCATTTAGTAGCAGCAAATCCGTGCATAACAAGGTGGATGCTACCCAAGTTTCCGGTTCACTCATATCTGGGGGTGAAGGCGTTGCCATTGAATCTGGAAACAACACGGAAGTTGTAGCCTCGACGCTCACAGCCGGTAAGGCAGAGGAAACGTCAGGAGAGAAAGCACCAGGAGAACAGAAACAAGCGGATATTACCATTCACTCTGGGGGAAAGATTGTCATAAAAGGCGCCCAAGAACAGTTGGATCAGCAAGCACAATCGTCTTCAAGTGGCTTTTTGCATGAGGAATCGTCCGATACATCTCAATCGCATACCACAACGGTCTCCTCTATCCTTGGGGCAACGGGCAACATTATCACGCAATCAGACAAAGAGACCACAATCACTGCTTCTCATATGTTTGCAAATGAAGATATTCATGTGAGCGGAGAAAATGTGACAATTGATGGCATGACGGACCACCATAGCAGCCATTCAGAGACCCATGAAACGGGTTTTGGTGTGGGATCAGGCAAGGGTTTTGTGTCGATATACGGGAGTGAGGGAAAGACAGAAAATGAAGAGAGTTTTGAGCATCAAGGCTCTTCTCTCAATGGGAAAAATATCACCATCACCGCCACCAAAAAAGATGTGAACGTGGAGGGCTCTGATTTTACTGCGCAAGAAAATATTCATGTTTCGGCAGCCCATGATGTGAATGTTTCACCTGGTCACAATCGTCACAGCGCAAGCTCAAAGGAAGAACGCACAGGTTTTGGGTTTCAGTTTGAAAAGAACCCTAGCGGTGCTTCTGTAGGTGTTGGAATTGCAAGCGCTAAAGATACGGGCGATCAATGGGAAAATACCAATACGCCATCTCATTTCAAGGCGGGCAAAGATGTGCAGATCAATGGTGGCAATGATGTGAATTTACAAGCAACCATTGTTTCGGCGGATCGTGATGTCAACATTGATGCCGGCAATAATATCACACTATCAGAAAGCTATGATACCTCTAACGCAAAAGAAAAGCATGAAAAGTCTTTTGCTGGTGTGACAGCCTCTGTCAATGTTGGGGCTCTTGGTACCGTACAGGGCATTAAAGATGCAGTAAAGCAAGCTAAAAATAAGGATGACAAACACCATATTGCCAATAGTCTTATTGCTGGTCTAAAAGGCTATAATCTCTTTACCAAAGGCAAAGGTTTTTTCAATTTTCTGACTGGTAACACAGGAGAAAGGGGCAACACCGCAAGAGCTCAGGGCAATGTAGCAGGAAATTTGGCTGGCTCTACCAAGGATGCTCTTGCCAATATGGCTGATGTTTCAGCTAGTGTGACAGTGGGCTTTAATACAGAGAAGTCGGAGGCATCTGTTCAGACATCTACTGCGGTAACAAATAGCATAGCAGGCGGGCGTTCTATTAATATGCATGCCCATGAAGGCAGCATCCATGGTGTTGGAGCCGATATTATTGCTGGTACCAATCCAATCTATGTGCTGGACAATGATGAGCAGAGCGGAAATATCACCTTGGAGGCAGGGCAACATATCACTTTTGAAAGTGCACAAAACACGCAAAGCACACAAAACCACAATGAAAGCGCTTCGGTAAATGTTGGGTATAGCTATGGTACCGGTGGCGCAGGGGGAACGGGCAATGCCTCCTTTAGTCAAGGGGAAGGTTCCAGTGAGGAAATTCAACACAAAAACAGCCATATTGTTGGCACCGGCACTGTTCATACCATAAGTAAGGGAAATACCACACTAGCAGGCGCTGTAGTTTCTGGAGAGCGTGTAGAAGTAGAGGTTGGTGGTGATTTCGCCATTATCAGCCGCAGTGATACGGGACAAACTTCCAGCAAGCAGAAATCGGTTTCTGCAGGGTTTGGTGGGAGCAAAAGTTTTGATGCAGGATCAACAAGCCTTTCCTTACAAAAGGATCAATCCTCTAGTGATTATCATAGTGTTGTGGAGCAATCAGGCATCAAAGCGGGTGATGGCGGCTTTAATATCAACGTTAAAAATCAAACAACGCTGACCGGAGGCATCATTGCCAGCACAGCCTCGACGGACAAAAACAGCCTGACCACAGGAAGCATTAGCACCAGTGATATCAGCAACAGTGCCCACGCTAAAGCCAGTAGCCATGGGGTTAATGTTTCTGGTGGCGGTGTTTTGCAACAGGGGAAATATGGCGTCATAAAAAACGTGGTCAAAAATGCTTTAAGTCATGGAAAAGCCAAGGATGCAGCAGAAGGGGAAACCAAATCTGCTATCAGTGATGGGACTATCATCCTTACTGATATCACTGGACAGAGGGCGATGGGGCAAGATGCTGGACAAATCATTGGCTCTCTCAACCGCAACACCGCTACAGCCCACCAAGCTGTAGCACCGCTAGATGTCGCACCGCTTGAGGGAGCCGTGCATAATCGCCTAAATATGATCAATGATTTATCGGATGAAGGATTTGAAATCGCTGGTCAGGGCATTGTAAACATGTTTATCAAAGAGCATTATCTGGCTACCGTTGAGCACGATGAAAATGGCAATGTGATCTATGCAAAAGATGAAAATGGGGAACCTATAGAAGATAGCCATGGAAACCCGCAGCCGCAATATCATTATTTAACGCCTGAAGAACAACAGAATTTACAAAAAGGTTCTGATGGCAAGGTGCATGTGTTCCTCAATGGTATTTTTACAACACCAGATGAAGCAGCCCATAATGCGGTTCAGTTGGCTGATAACAAGAATGATCCGCACTATTTTCTGATGTTCCCTCATAGCGATTCGCTCTTGGTAGAGGGGTTCATTGCAGGGTATCAGTATTTTCTAGAAGGTAAGTTGGGTGTTCTGACCAATTCGACGAAGAAATACCAGAATCTGTTATATAGCTTTGGCAATAAAGGATTGCATGTTGATGCCCATAGCCGCGGCAGTATGACAGCGGGCAATGGATCGCATGATTTAGAAAAGCATGGTGTTCATGGTATAGCAAAGGAAACAACGATTAATTTCTTTGGACCAGCTTATAATACTCAAAACATGGCAGATATATTATATATCTTAAGTGATGGAAAGCAGGATTATGTAAACTTGGAAAATCATAAATATGACTTTGTGGGTACAAAGATTGGCAAAAATCCTTACACTTTTGAGCAAATACCTCCTGGAAGTGGTCCCTGGAAAGAGAGAGGGCAAATATTTAAGGGCTACCCCAGTGTTCATGCTTGTTATGGTCATGCAGGTTATGCGTGTACATCGCGCTATGGTTCACCTAATCGTACGCCAATTTATTCAAAATATTCAGGGAGGAAAAAATGAAGAAAATCTTGAAATTATTAAGTGGTCTCATTCTGTTAAATATCGCTGGATGTAACATTGATAAGCCTGCTCCAGGGTATTTGAGTATGTGGGAGAAAAATAGTGTTACTGATTTTACTGAGGTAGGAAAAGCTTTGTTAGAATGTGGTATGCCAACGCCTTATGATGTTGATCCAGAAAGTGAAAATATAAGCATTAATGCTAAAGCAACAATTCATGCTTGCATGCTCCAAGCAGGATTCCGTTATAAAGATAAGTTGGGAGGTAATTGGTGTTATACTTTTAGAGCCGAAAACCTTCCCATTTGTCGTCCAGGTGCTGTCATACCACAGCGCAGTGTCAAGAAGCGCTTAAACAGCCCGTTTTGTAAAAAATATAAAAATAGTCGCAAATGCCAGCCTTAAGTTTTGCTGTTTGTGATGATCAACAATCCGCCATCCTTGCCTTCACTTGGAATGGCGCGATTGTTTCCTCACGCACATTATTTAACGGATGAAGAAAAGCAGCATTTGCAAGCCGGCTCTGATGGCAAGGTGCATGTGTCCCTCAATGGCATTTTTACACCACCCTATGAGGCGGCTGTTTATGCAGAGCAACATGCGATGCGGAGAATAAAAATGTACCGCTTTATTTTGTTGTGTTCCCCCAAGCGGATTCTGCTATTTCAGAACTTCTGGTCGCGGGTTATCAGAAGTTTATGGAAAATAACTTTTGGGGTTTGACCAATTCCACACAAGAAGCAAAAGATATAATGTCTCGCTATGGTAACACAGGATTGCATTTTGATGCCCATAGTCGTGGCAGTTTGACAGGCTTTAATATGATGAATTCTTTCAAACAAGAAGGTGTAAATGATGTAGCTGGCAAGACAACGATCAGTTTCCATGGACCAGCGGCTAATGTTTTGGCGGCATCCGGTTTGTTAGGTTATGTGAGTGGTGGCAAACAAACCACTATTGGTTTTGATGGGCATAGATTTGACTTTGTAAGCCGATGAATTGGCGGTAATGGCTATACTTATGAGACAATACCTGCTGGTAGTAACTGGTGGAAAGAAACATGGAATATGTTCACAAATCCCAACAGTGTTCACACATGTCTTGGACATGCGAATGCTATGTGCAACATACTTTATGGCACATCTCATCTAGAACAAAAACCTTGAATTAGATCATGGAGAAAAAAATGAAACAAACCTTAAAATTATTAAGTGCGATAACTCTGTTGAGTATAGCTGGGTGCCAGTTTAATAAAACTCCCACATCTTCTATAGGGGCATGGGAAAAACCAGGAGCAGATTTTACTGAGATAGGAAAAGCCTTGTTAGAATGTGGCATGCCAACACCTTATGATGCAGATCCAGAAAATCAAAATCGCAGTTTCAATCAAATGGCAACCATTGATGCTTGCATGCTTCAAGCAGGGTTCAACTATAAATATGATGTGGGGGGGGGGTGGTGTGGAAACCATAAAGCCGAAAATCTCCCGATTTGTCGTCCTGGCGCTGTCATACCACAGCGCAGTGTCAAGAAGCGCTTAAACAGCCCGTTTTGTAAAAAGCATCCAGAACAATATGAATGCAAACCTTAAGTCTTGCTATTGGTGATGGAAACAATGCGCCATCCTTGCCTTCACTTGGAATGGCGCGATTGTTTTCTCACGCACATTATTTAACGGATGAAGAAAAGCAGTATTTACAAGAGGGTGCTGATGGCAAGGTGCATGTGTCCCTCAATGGCATTTTTACACTACCCTATGAGGCGGCTGTTTATGCAGAGCAACATGCGGAGAATAAAAATGTACCGCTTTATTTTGTTGTGTTCCCCCAAGCGGATTCTGCTATCTCAGAACTTCTGGTCGCAGGCTACCAGAAGTTTATGGAAAATAACTTTTGGGGTTTGACCAATTCCACACAAGAAGCAAAAGATATAATGTCTCGCTATGGTAACACAGGATTGCATTTTGATGCCCATAGTCGTGGCAGTTTGACAGGCTTTAATATGATGAATTCTTTCAAACAAGAAGGTGTAAATGATGTAGCTGGCAATACAACGATCAGTTTCTATGGACCAGCGGCTAATGTTTTGGCGGCATCCGGTCTGTTAGGTTATGTAAGTGGTGGCAAACAAACCGCTATTGGCTTTGATGGGCATAGATATGACTTTGTAAGTCGATGGATTGGCGGTAATGGCTATACCTACGAGACAATACCTGATGGTAGTAACTGGTGGAAAGAAACATGGAATATGTTCACAAATCCCAACAGTGTCCACACATGTCTTGGACATGCGAGCTCAGCATGTCGATATGTTTATGGCTCATCCAATCTAGTACAAGTTCCTTTAAGGAGTAAAAAATGAAACAAATTTTAAAACTATTAGGTGTTGTAACTCTGTTGAGTATAGCTGGGTGCCAGTTTAATAAAACTCCCACACCATATCTAGGGATGTGGGAAAAGCCTGGAGCAGGTTTTACTGAGGTAGGAAAAGCATTATTAGAATGTGGTATGCCAACCCCTGATGATGTCGATCCAGAAAATAAAAAGCTAAGCAACAATGCATGGGCAACAATTCATGCCTGTATGATTCAATCAGGATTCCGCTATAAAGATCAAAGAGGGGGGGGGTGGTGTTATACTTTTAAAGCCGAAAACCTTCCCATTTGTCGTCCAGGTGCTGTCATACCACAGCGCAGTGTCAAGAAGCGCTTAAACAGCCCTTATTGTAAAAAATATAAAAATGCACCTGAATGCAAGCCTTAAGCACAGTTTGTGATGATCAACAATCCGCCATCCTTGCCTTAACTTGGAATGGCGCGATTGTTTCCTCACTTTCATTATTTAACGGATGAAGAAAAGCAGCATTTACAAGAAGGTGCTGATGGCAAGGTGCATGTGTCCCTCAATGGCATTTTTACACCACCCTATGAGGCGGCTGTTTATGCAGAGCAACATGCGATGCGGAGAATAAAAATGTACCGCTTTATTTTGTTGTGTTCCCCCAAGCGGATTCTGCTATTTCAGAACTTCTGGTCGCGGGTTATCAGAAGTTTATGGAAAATAACTTTTGGGGTTTGACCAATTCCACACAAGAAGCAAAAGATATAATGTCTCGCTATGGTAACACAGGATTGCATTTTGATGCCCATAGTCGTGGCAGTTTGACAGGCTTGAATATGATGAATTCTTTCAAACAAGAAGGTGTAAATGATGTAGCTGGCAAGACAACGATCAGTTTCCATGGACCCGCCTTTAATGCTTTAGTTGCATCCGGTCTGTTAGGTTATGTGAGTGATGGCAAACAAACCACTATTGGTTTTGATGGGAATAGATATGACTTTGTAAGCCGATGGATTGGCGGCAATGGCTATACCTATGAGACAATACCTGCTGGTAGTAACTGGTGGAAAGAAACATGGAATATGTTCTCAAATTCCATAAATCCCCATACCTGTCTTGGAAATGCGAGCTCAGCATGTCGATATGTTTATGGCTCATCCAATCTAGTACAAGTCCCTTTAAGGAGTAAAAAATGAAACAAATTTTAAAACTATTAGGTGTTGTAACTTTGTTGAATATAGCTGGATGTCAGTTTAATAAAACTCCTTCATCATCTTTGGCGATGTGGGAAAAGCCTGGAGCAGACTTTACTGAGGTAGGCAAAGCATTATTAGAATGTGGAATGCCAGCTCCTTATGATGTATTTCCAGAAAACAGAAATTTAAGCAACAATGCATGGGCAACAATTCATGCCTGTATGATTCAATCAGGTTTCCGCTATAAAGACCAAAGGGGGGGCTGGTGTGTAAATCATAAAGCGGAAAACCTTCCCATTTGTCAGCCTGGTGCTGTCATCCCGAGGCGCAGTGTCAAGAAGCGCTTAAACAGCCCTTTTTGTAAAAAGCATCCAGAACAATATGAATGCTATCCTTAAGTCTTGCTTGTAATGATCAACAATCCCCTATCCTTGCCTTTGCTTGGAATGGCGCGATTGTTCCCTCAATCTGTCATCTCAATATTGTTCACCGTTGTTTTAAGCAGCGGTGACAGAAAATATCAACAGGCTTAAGAGCTTTTTATCGTAAATAAATCCATTGAAAGAGGGGAATAATGAAGAAAATCTTAAAACTGTTGAGTTGTATAGCTCTGTTAAGTTTCACTGGATGTGTTAACTCAATTCCCTCACTTTCTCCAGCATTATGGAGAAATAAAATACTTTTAGAATGTGGAGTACCGGACCTTAATAAGGTTGTGGCGCTAGATTTGAATCAATTTGCCAATATTGAAATGTGTATGGCGCAATCAGGTTTTCGTCCTAGCTTTACAATACAAGATTGGTGTGAAAACCATAAATCGGACAATCTTCCCATATGTCGTCCTGGTGCTGTCATGCCTCAGCGAAGTGTTGAGAGACGCTTAAATAGCCCTTATTGTAAAAAACATTCAGAACAACTTGAATGCCAGCCTTAAGTCTTGCTTCAGCAGAGAAAGCCTTGAATTTACACCAAATAAAGCACCAGGTTGATGAGTTTGAGAAAGCCTTGTCTGTCCTTACGTGACAAGGTTTTCTTTTTATGCTACGTCGCTTTGACGTTGCTGTTTCGCTTGCTCGATTACATTGATAAGATCTGATTGTAACCAACGCGATAAAAAACCAAATTTTAAAGGTTTTGGGAGAGAGCCATTAGTTACATGACGGCGGAATGTTGAGACACTCATATGAAGCAATTTTGCACTTTCACGGTCTGTCAAAAGAATATCATTTTCTGTCATAATAATTTCCTTTCAAAAGTAAAAAAATGAAAACAAATCATAAGCATTTATTAACCACATTTTGGTTCATTTTTGAAGGTATTTTATTTATAGAAAACAATATTTTATCATACAATTTCTGATGTGATAATTTATGACTCTTATTGAGAAGAATGAGAGAGAAGAGAGCTAAAGTTATCCACAGATAATGGGGTTATTCACCCCATATCTTAAGATTGACCAGTGACATAAGCTGCCCATTTATCCATATAGATCCGGCGTTGTTCTAGATAATCAGTCCGACGATAGGCACGCTCTACTTTACCCCCTACCGTATGACTTAGAATAGTTTCAGCGACCTCATAGGGGGCATCGGTTGTTTCAGCGAGCCAATTGCGTAAACTAGAACGAAATCCATGGGGGCAGGCTTCAATTTTATTTTTTCTCATATACGTCGCCATCATCGTATGTGAAAGAGGACCACGACCGGTAAGTGAAAAGATGAAATCACTTTTAGAAATACAGTGGGCTTGTTCAATTACTTTTAATGCTTCAGATGATAAGGGCACGCGAAATTCTTTTGTTGTATCACGCTTTCCTTTCATATTCTCAGCAGGAATTGTCCATATATCCCCATCAATTTGATCTTTATGAATATGACGTAAAGGGTTAGAGCGAACCCCTGTAAGGATAAGCAGACGCAAAGCAAGATGTGTTATGTTTTGTGTTTTACAGAGGAACTGATAAAAATCTGGTATATCTTTCCAATCCATTGCTGGTCTATTAGTGATCTTATGACGTTGTTTTCCTAAGAGAGCACGTGCTTTTTCTGTTGCTTGTAAATCAACATCCAAACCCAAAGCAGCCGCATGTTTGAGACAAAGATTAAGACGTATCAATGCTATCTGAGCTGTTCCAGCTTTTGTATGCCAAATGGGAGAAAGCGTATCGCGTATCTCTGTTTGTGTAATCTCTGAAACGGGGAGGCAACCTAATTTAGGGAGAATGTAAAGCCGCAAAGGTGAAAACCAATCACTAGCCTTACCATCTCTTTTTAATTCGGCTTTACGACTTTCAAAAGCATCCACGGCAATGTCTTTTAAGTAATGGAGATTGCTTATTGCTTCACGCTTTTGTTTTTCACGTTCTTTAATAGGGTCACGCCCTTCACGTAAAACAGCACGCCACCCAAGTTGCTAATTCACGGGCTTGTTTTAAAGAGACATGTCTTAAGGCACCCAATCCCATTTCACGGCGCCGACCATGAATGGTATATCGTAAAATCCATTGAGCACCTCCATCTTTACGCTTATGAAGTAACAAGCCGGCACCATCATTATATTTGCCAGCCCCCAATGTTGCGACAGCCCTTGCATTAAGACGATTCATAAGAACCATTTTTACTCCTTTCTTGTACAAATTTTATCCACACACTCATCCCACTTGTTATGTGCAAGTAAGTGGTTTTAGTTGATTCAAGATAAACAGATTTGAAATGAGAGAATCCTACGTTATTCGAGACTCTCATTCAACATACAAAACAGTGAATTATCATTATAAATCAATGTCTTGTAGACCGTGTAAGAGATACGATTAACAGTTCTTTTGCAGGTGCGGGTCGTTATGGGTCCGGTGCACATGCAGGTGTATTGGCAAATGAACTTGGTGCTTTGTCCACAAGTGCTACAGCAGACCAGTATAATCGTGATGCGGATCGCATGATGCAAGCCAATGCCATGATAGACCAAGCCAATCAAAATCAGTTGGGAGCCTCAAATAACTTTTTACAGGGTTATGGCAATGCCTATTCCAATGCCATACAGGGGGGAGGTGTGCTTGATAATTACAATCAGAGAGTTGTTGATGCCAATCGAGAACGTTGGCTGGAGCAAGACAATAGCGGCTGGAATAAGTTGAATATGCTTATGAACGCCGGTCATGGTTTTGCAAGGAACTACGGTACAACGACGAATAATAATACAGCCTCTA
>NZ_JBHIMM010000013.1:0-27105 GCF_042194115.1 Bartonella sp. MR90HLJMH | reverse complement strand
ATGTTTTATCTCCTTGAATATGCTGGAGATACAATGTCTTTTTGCCAATTATGTTCCAAAAGTGAATAGATATGCGCCAAAAAGGACAGAAAACATCGAAAACAGGACGGTGATCATTACTTAAAATTCTAGAGTCTTTATTTTATTATTTCATTTTTTTGTAAAAACAGCGCGTCTTCTAAAATTTTAGTTTTTTATATTGCACTTATGATTAAAAGAATGCCTCAATTATTCAAAATAAATATCAAAAGTATTCAATTCAAAAAGCTATGAGAGATAAAAGAGAAGGAAGAAACATTAGTGTTCTAAGCTGTTTTTCCTTCTCTTATTGCTCTATATCAAAACGATGCTCGAAAAATTATTTCAATCTTTTAAGTAAAAGCTCCCAACACCAAGAAGGCAGATTCAAAATTTTTGAGGCAATGTCTGACAATTTTAAGATTATATCCAAAATTGACTTTTTTGTTGTGTTTTCAGTTTTGGGATGAGATGCAATATGCATATGTTCTGATGGACTATTTTGTATGAAGGTACCGTAATTTATAATGTTCATTTGAATCGGTGTATTAGAAGGGTTATGCACTGTTATTGGTGTATAGTCGCTAAAGATTTCTTCTTTTATGTTTTTTATATCCTTTGTTTCAAATATATCTTTATACAAACTGTTTTTGCATTTTTCCAACATGGTGTTGCTGAAAATACAGACATTCATTATTTTTCCCATGAGTGTTTTTATTTTATGGATAAAACTTTCGACATAGCTTGTGAATGGATTTTTCAAAGCCATTTTAATATCGTTACTGATGCTGATTATTTTGTCGAGCGCTTTTTTTACTGAGGAGTCCAAAATATCTTTGATATTTGAAAAGTCATGCTCATCAAGTTTGTTGATCATATCATAAGACCATCCCGAAAGACAGGCAATCATTTCTATTGTTTGCTTGATCCCTTCCTTTTTGCTTATTTCTCTTAAGTCTTTAACTTTTGCACGTCGTAAACTAATCTCTGTATATGTTTTTCCTTCAACTGTAAGGGGTATCAGTAATGGGACGCGTGTTATTTCTATTATGCACATTCACAGCTCCTATGAGTCAATTAAATAAAAATATATTAAATTACAGTATTATATTTATCAATATGTTATACAGTTTTTTTAATTTTTTATCTTAAGTAAAAAGTTTCATGCAATGAGCAAAGTATATTTGTTTTTTTGCAGGGGTGTCATTATACTCTATGAGCTGATAGACCTAAATTCTTTACAATAAAGGTTTATGTTGATAGGCTTTTCAAGCTATTGTTGTGTTAGAAGTGGGCTTTGTACGGTCGTAATTTTGGAGTAGAGCCGTCAATAGACCGTTTTTCTTCCTTGAATTTTGTAGATTCATTTCACTCGATATTGTATGAGAATACCATTGTTGTCGCGGAGAAGGTATGTAATATCAGTGCATTTTATCTATGATGTTTCTGAAAAAGGTTGATGTGTGTTATAGCAAGATGTGTGTACAGGAAAGCTTATTTAGGGAATAACTTTTTGTCCCATGAAGTCCGTAAAACAAAACGCTGTCTATAAGAAAAATAATATTTTTACAAAGTAAAATAATAACACTTTTAATAATTATTATTTGTATGTATAAGCATAAAATATAATTATATTTGTTATATTTAATTAAATACTATTTAATCTCTAACTAAAAGTGTGATTTTCTTTATGATTCATAAATATACATTACCATTCATTATACTTATTGTATGTTTATCGACGGGGGGATTGATTTCTACCGACATTTTTTTACCAGCACTGGGAGAGATGCGTCAATATTATCAAGTGACACAATCTCAAATTCAGAGTGCAGTGGCAGTTTTTTTGTTGGCATTGGCACTTGGACAGCTCATTTATGGGCCGCTGAGTGATAATTTTGGGCGTAAAAAAACACTTCTATTGGGCTTATTCTTGTGGTTATTTACAACATTTGGTGCGATTTATACGGTTCATATTCACGCTTTTCTTGTGTTACGTTTTTTGCAAGGTCTTGGTGCTTGTGCGGGACTTGTCTTAAGTCGTGCAATTATCAATGATTTGTTAGATAAAAAAGCAGCCGGAAAACTTTATTTGATTGTTTTCCCTTTTATTGGAATGTCACCAGCACTTGCACCTTTCATTGGTGGACTTTTGATACAAGCTTTTCATTGGCAGGCAACTTTTATCTTTTTAAGCTTTTTTATATTTTTGACCATTTTGCTGTGTTGTTTTGTGCTAACGGAAACTCTGCCCCCTCAAAAACGGCAGCATTTTTCCCCTGTAGGATTGATGAAGGCATATTTAGGCGTTTTTAGAAATAAACAATTTATTTTTTATGCACTTATTCCGTGTTTTTCTTACATAGCTTATTTTGCTTATATTGTGGAATCGCCTTTTTTACTCACGACTTTGGGTCTATCACCAATACACATTAGTTATAGCTACATTGGTGTCTCATTGCCCTATATTTTGGGAAATCTTTTGGCGCGATGGTTTTTTGAACGCGAGTCTATGGAAAAGACTGTCTGTCGAGGATACATTATTTTTGTTATAGGAGGCGTGCTCTTTGCTGTGCAAATGTATCTAAGCCCATGGCCCCTTGTGACAAGTTTTTTGGCTATTGCTGTTCTGACTTTTGGTAATGGTTTTTTATTGCCGTTAGGAACAGCGTTGGCTATTTCATCGCATCCGAAAGCTGCGGGAGCGGCTTCTGGTGTTATGGGATCTTTGCAATTAGGAAGTGCGGCGCTAAGTGCAGCGGTTATCGGAAAAATCTCTGGTCATAGCCCACGGGCTATGGCCACTTTGTTAGCTGTGTGTTGTATGATTGGTTTTATCATTTATATTCAAAAAGCGCGTCATTTTATGACCTCAGAAATGAGCTGAGTGAAATGATAAAAAGAAAGCATTATGCGGAAATGCTTTTGATGTTTTACACAAATGGGGCACCTGTACATTAGATGAATTTTTTTTATTAAGTTGTTGGATTGAATGGGTTTAAAATTTGTTACAAGCTTAGTTTGAGTTTAACAAATCGATTATGATGGGGGGGAGTATGAGCCTAGAGTTTCAACATATTTTCATTATATTGGGTGGGAAAAGTTTTGGCTCTAATGCATGTTTTAAAATAAGGGGAGGAATTGATCAATGAGCCTTCCTATTATTATTCTTTCTCCTGTAATGCCAATTTGGGATGGTGGTGTTTTTTGTTCTCCATTGACAAAGCTATGCTTATCAAAAGGATTCCCTGTCACTCTGCTGGATACGCTTTCTCTTTTTCCTAAGAGTTCTCATGTTCTCAATCATTCTGCTGTAGATATTTTATCTTTTATAGAAGAAAAACTTAAAAGCTATTTTAAAGAGCCCGCAGTGCTTGTGGGATTTTCTATGGCTGGAATGTTGGTACAAATATTGGCAGCACGGCTTCCCAATGTTCAAGCTGTGCTTGCTGTGAATGCACCTGGCTATCTTGATAAGGTTTTGCAACGGCGCCTTGGAGATATTCTTGTTTACTTAGAAAATAATGATTTATCAGGAGCTTTGGAAATACTCAATGGTTTTATGCATCCTTCTGGCATTATGAAAAAAAGAGTTTTATTGGAGGCTCCTGATCAACAAAAAAGCGTGGCAATTGAACGCATGACAAGAGGCTTTAAACTCTTATTGGCGATGGATGCTAGAGATGAAATAGTTAAGTATAAGGGGAAGTTTTTAGCTTTAGTGGGAGAAAAGTCACAACTTGCAACGGTAGATAATCAGACGAAAAGTCCTTGTTTCAATCATGAATATAAGATCATCTCTGGTGCTGGTACGCGTTTGTGGGAGGATAATCCTGTTATGACGGATACAGTCATTGATGAATGGATGGAGGGATTATGAAAAAGAAAGTTCTTGTATTACCTGGTGATGGGATAGGACCAGAGGTTTGTGATGCTGCGCTGATGGTCTTAGAGCAATTTCAATTGCCAATTGAGTTTACTTATGGTGATATTGGTTTTGAATGTTGGAAACAGGAAGGAGATCCTGTCCCTCAAGCAACTTGGCAAAAAATTACTCAGAGTGATGCGATTTTACTTGGAGCTGTGACCAGTAAAGGAAAAGAAGCGGCTTTAAAAGAACTTGAACCGCATTTAAAAGAGCAAAACCTTGCCTATGTTTCTCCTGTACTTCAGCTTCGCCAAAAATTAGGGTTGTTTGCAAATATACGCCCTATAAGATACATCTTTGGTCCGAAAAAACCTTTTCATTTTTATGTTATCAGAGAAAATAGTGAAGGTCTTTATGCTGGATTGGATTTTCGGGGTATCACTCCTGAAGCAGCCGCTTGGTTAAGACATCCCAATTTGACAAAATATGGGCTTGAGGAAGCTGCGTGGACAGTCCGTTTGCAGACACGCTTTGGTTTAGAGCGGTTATTTGAATACGCTTTTTCTTATGCAAGAAAATATGGCATGAGGCGAGTTACTTTTGCTGATAAGCCCAATGTTATGCGAGAAAGTGGACAATTTTCGCGAGAAATTTTTGAGAAAATTGCGCAAAACTATCCGGAAATTGAAGCAGATATTCATAATGTTGATGCAGTTGCTTTGTGGATTGTAACGAAGCCAGAGCAGTTTGGCGTGATTGTTGCTGAAAATATGTTTGGCAATATTCTCTCTGATCTTGGCTCTGGAGTAATGGGAGGATTGGGGCTTGCACCTAGTGCAAATGTGGGGAGCGAGATTGCTTATTTTGAACCTGTTCATGGAAGCGCACTACGTATTGCTGGACAAAATAAAGCAAATCCTTCTGCGATGCTTTATACCACGGCTTTACTCTTAGAACATTTAGGCTTTAAAGATGCAGCAAAACAACTGTCTGAGAGTGTTGATCAGGTTATTCGTGCTGGAAAAACTGTATCTTACGATCTAGGAGGTGTAGCCTCTACCCGTCAAATGGCTGAAGCTGTTCGCAATTCTCTCATGAAACCTGTCTCTATTTGTCATGCGGCAATTATTACTATTGGTGATGAACTCCTTTCAGGACAATATTTGAATACGAATTTACAAGATCTAAGCCAAAGCTTAAACAAGAGAAATATTCAAGTCACACGTCATTTTGTTTGTGCTGATCAATTACAGCAAATCAGTGAAACTGTTGTTTCTTGTCTTGGACAAGAAGATCTTATCATTATCAGTGGGGGATTGGGACCAACATCAGATGACATAACACGTGATGCGGTTGCAAAAGCCGTGCAGCAGCCTTTGGTACATCATGAAGATGTTTGGCAAACAATAAAAGGTCAATTACAACGATTAGGGATTACGGCGGATAAGAGTAATGCGCGTCAAGCATTGTTTCCTGAGACAGCAACCGTGCTTGATAATCCTACGGGTACAGCACCAGGGTTTTATCTCTCTTGCGATGGAAGTACGCTTGTTGTTTTGCCTGGTCCACTATCACAGGCTCTTGCGCTTTTAGAGAATTATTTAGAACACAATGAGAAGAAATATTCTTCTGTATCGCGTGCGAGGTATGCATGGACTTTGATTGGAATTGATGAAAGTACCATTGCGCAGTGGGTTGATTGTCATCTTGAAAATGAGCCATTTGAACGGCATTTTTTATGGAAAAGTCCCTATGTTCTTGTGCAGCTGATTGGTCAATCAGAAGCGCCCTTGGAACAACATTTCGTGGAAGAATTTGAAAATCATTTTCACCCCTATTTGGTTGGTGCAGAAGTGACTACTACTTGTAAACAATTAGCGATGCATGCAGAGGTTCATTGGTCTTCCAATGATCCGCAGCTTTTAAAATATTTTCAACCCATAGAAAAAAGTACAAAAAATATTCCAAATCTTGAGGTTGAAGTGAGCCTATCACCTTCTATCGAGACATTAGAAAATCAAGAAGAAAGCCTTGGACGTGCCACGATGACTATACGGATGAAAGGTTATGACGATGATCGTGTAACTTTTCCCTATACGCGACCACTTTTAGGTGTCGTCTTACAAGAATATGCAGCTTGGTTGGTTTTAAAAAGATATTTGCAAACTGAGAAAAGCAAATGAACCTCTATGGGGACGTAAAAATATTGCTCAAATTATTGAACGTTCTATTATAAGAAGTATTTTTATCCTTTTCTTAGGTGGTTTTTATCTATAGATTAATTTTTCTTTTGATGTGTAATTAAATGACTTTGATTGATTCAAGATTAAGAAAAACTTTACTATATTAGGCTCGCTGCATTCAATATTTATAAATGATTAATTATTATTATAAATCAATATGTTATCTTTAATAGAGCCTATGACAAGGAATCCAGGGGCTTCGTGTGCCTCAAGCGTTGTAAATAATTAAGATTCTTTGTAAATCAAAAAGTGATGTTGTGAAAAGACAAGAAGTCGTGTCATTTACAGGAAAGCTTTGCAAATTTTATTGAAAAATACGTCCAGTTTATTGGAATATGTGCCATTCAGTTATCTGATAATAAATTGTTGTAAAGAGCTCATAAAATTTTTCCTATAAGTTTTGTGTGATTGCGCGATAGTTGGGAGTTCGCTTCCGAGGGGCGATATTTTTCAATTTGATAACAGGAAAAACTATTTTTTCTGTAAGACGTGAAAATTTAAGGAGTGATCATTTTATGCTTTTGTTTTTCTTTTGATTGGTAATTTTTAGGAATTTGTTTGAGGAAAATATTTAATGCGGTGTGTTGGTGAATGTGGTTAAAAACATTTTACGCGTGTGTGTGGGAAAAATAAAAATGTGTCTTAATTGTTGATAAGAGTGTCAATGTTTTTGATGAACAAATTTTAGGCGTAATTCTTAATATCTAGATAGGAAGTTCGTTGCAAATTTTTTAACAATTTGTGTCCTATTTGTTGTGGTGCGCAGTGGTCTTTTTAAGCAAAAAAGAAAGGGCTTTTATGTATCAGATTGATTACAACAGTTATCGTTCTGTCAAGAGTTTTAATCGTCGCGTTCGTTTTCTCGTCATGCATTATACGGCTCTTGATTTTAAATCCTCGGTTATGGCGCTTACAGGAGAAAAGGTTAGTGCACACTATCTTGTTCCTGATCCTTCAGAGCAGACATATCGTGAGGCAGGCTTTACGGACATGCGTATTTTTAATCTGGTCGATGAAAATGAGCGTGCTTGGCATGCGGGTGTGAGTTCATGGACTGGGCATAGTCATCTCAATGATGCATCTATCGGGATTGAAATCGTTAATTTAGCGACTGGTCATTCTGAGTCTCCAGAAGAGACAGTTGATTTTATGGCTTATCATGATGAGGGGAGTATATTTCCTCCTTATAATCCAATACAAATTGATGCCGTTAAGGAGCTTGCATTGAATATTCTTCAACGGTATCCCGATATTATGCCAACTGATGTTGTGGGACATAGTGATATTGCCATTGGAAGGAAAAGTGATCCAGGAGCAGCTTTTCCATGGAGAGAACTTTATAGGGCAGGTATAGGAGCATGGTATGATGATGAACTAAAAAGTCATTATCAAGAGCAATTCTCTAAGAATTTTCCATCCAAAGAAGATGTTTTGGCGAAGCTAAAATGTTATGGATATGACATTTCTGCTGCGTGTACCCAAACAGGATACAAAGATTTGATCCGAGCATTTCAACTTCATTTTCGTCAAGAAAATTATGATGGGATTCTAGATGTTGAAACAGCAGCAATTCTTTATGCATTGGTTGATAAGTATTTTCCGTGAATTCAATGCTTTTTAATTGAAAATATGATTACGTGTAAGCCTTTTTCTTATCAAGAGAGGCTTCTTTTTGCCAATGGGCTTTATGTAAAAAAGAGCATTAATCGTGTAAAAAATCCCATGTACGGTATAAGGCGTTTTATGGAAACATAACTCTACAGAAAGCTCTGTGATTTGCAGAGATTAAATTTTACTGTTTCTTTGTCTTATATTTTTCTTCCTTTAAAAACGAGTAAAGTCAAGATGTTGCGTATATGATGGCATGTTCCTTACGCAAGATAAAACGCTTCAATCAAAATGGTCTTGTATTGTATATTTACATGCTTGTTTTAAAGAAATGTCTTTTAGTCTGTATCACAACACATATTTTACAGCGACGTTCATAAAGAATATAATCTAAAATCCTCTATGAAGTGTATTCTCATTTTTATGCTTAATAAAAGTGCCTAGCACCATTATATACTTTGCCAGATCTCAATGTTACTACAGCCCTTGGAACTTAAAACGATGCATAAAAGGATTTTCTTTACTTGTTTTTTTCACATGGCTCTCTCCATTTGTCATGTACAAGTGAATGGTTTTGGTTAATTCAACATGCAAAATAATAGATTATCATTATAAATCAATGTGATGCAGATTCAAAAAAAGGTGGGTCGTTTACAGATTGCTACTGATAGGAGTCTCTATTCTTTAGAAGGGGAAGAGGTCAATTCATTTTTTGAAGACATATCTATTTTCTCTTTTATTGCTTTGGAGGATATTTTCATCGTTTTGACAACATGTTTCTTGATGATTAAGTTTTTTAATGCGAGGCAGTGTTGTAAAATGTTGTGTTTTAGGATGTTAATAGAAGACACATTCATGCATATAAAAAACACAATGATGTCTTGTTTTTTCAATATTTTATCTGTTCAGTGTAGAATTTATCTGAGAAGATCATGAGCTGAATTAACAAAGGTGAAAAGTAAATTACCAAGAAAGACCAATTTGGTAATAAAGCAAAGGTATTTGTTCACCTTTAAAGGGCACGCAAGAGATTGTTTGAATTGATGTGTAAGCACCGCCTACGCAGTGTTCTTATCAAGCACATTAGGTTAATTTTCTGAGAATATTTTTGTGAAAGTCAGTAATTTTTGTCAAAAAGACAAGAAAATAAGTATCAAGAAAGATGCTCATGATGTTTGATTGCAAAAATAAAAACTGGCAACTTATGTTGCCAGTTTTTAAAATCTTTAGCTTAAATAGGATTAGAATGAACGCTGTAAACGGATCATACCTTGAAAAGCACTTTTTTTATTGAATAAATGTTTTTCATCATTATTTTTATCCGTCACAATGCGATCATCATTCCAATTAACATAGGTTAATTCAGGTGTAATTACAAATCCTGGAACCAGCGTATATGCAATATTTACAGAAGTTGCAAAAGTTTTTACAGCACTATAAGAAACCTGTGCATTTAAATTTGCCTTTGGAGTGAGTTTGTAAGTGGCACCTGCCCAAGCAGCCCATTTACCGCCCCAGTTTGCATAAATCGTTGTGCTTTTTCGTGATAACTCATCATTTTCATTTACTGTGTAGTAATCAAGGCCATTTTTATAACCAGCCATTACCCATAGATTGAAACGATCATTGATATTGAAATCTGCACGTACTTTTCCAGCCCACTTTTTGTAGTAAGTATCATATGCTGCAACCGCTGAAAAACCACCCCATTTTTGCATAAACTTTATACCCAAAACCACATTCGGGGTGTAATTTTTAATTGCTTTACTTGGAAGAGGAGTATCCTTCGTGATAGAAACAAGCTTATCATCTTTATCAATATAGTATCCTGTTGTTCCAGGAAGAGAATCTGAATTATTGCCTAATTCAGCTCCGATAATAGCAGAAAAGCCGGAGTCACCATTAAAGGTGTAGGAAATAAAATTGGTGCGTGTTGTGCCGGCAGGTGCTATGCTATCATCATTGAGAACATTTCCATAATCACCAGTCCAGCTGTTGAAAATTGTGTCATCAAGACCTACGCGAAAACCACCCAGTTCAATGTAAGCGGCTGAAAGCCTTGCACCAGCGCTGTCTCTACCATCACCCCAGCTTGAGAAAATTCTTGCATATGAACGGAGTGTTCCCATTTCTGTTTCAGAAGCTGCTTGAAAAACAAGGGTGAGCCGTGATGATGCGCCATAGGTTTTTCTTTTGTCTCTAAGTTCAGTTTCGCTTGTTGCATCGATATTATCACCGCCTATAAAATCAGCACGAACATTTCCTGATAAACGTATGCAGGTATCTGTTCCAGGGATATAAAAATATCCTTTTCCGTAGGCATCACAAACGCGAATATATTCTACAGGTTCGGGTTCGGCGATAACTGTTGAAGCAGCATGTACTCCAGAAATTGCTAAAAAAGCTGCTGTAGAGCTTAAAAAGAGGGATTTAATATTCATATAAGATCTCCGAGGTCCGTTTAATCTTCTTCTAAAGAGTATCATTCACCTAACGCATTAAGGACAAAGACATAAATAAAATACGCGGCACTTGTTACCTTAGCTATACTAATCTTTTTAGAGTTTCAAATATGAAATTACCTTTTTGTAATGTATACATGTACTATTCGAGATAATGTGGTAAAAAAGACACAATTTTTGTTTTGTTAACTTTTTATCCCTATGGGCTCAGTAGGAGAAAAATTTCAGATATTTGGGAAAAAAGTCGAAAATGTCTTGAACTTTCTGTTGATACCATTTATGCCTCTCTGTCGGAGAGGTGGCCGAGTGGTCGAAGGCGCTCCCCTGCTAAGGGAGTAGGGCTCAAAAGGCTCTCGAGAGTTCGAATCTCTTCCTCTCCGCCATCTATTATTATATCTTCGCCATCTATTATTATAAAAGTAGTCGATTGTGTGTGGGAATTTTATTTTCAGTAATTTGTGCCCATTTGCTTTTCTACTAATCCCAATTTTGTGAAGCTTTTTAATTGCTTTTCTTGCTAGACGTTTTCTATCGGCTGTTTTGGTATAGAGTGGTGCTATTTTATCTTTCTTCCATCTAAATTTATTTGCGAAATTGTAATACCTGCGTTAGTAGCGCGTGTGGTTGCTCATTTTCTTAATTCCTGTGTTTATTTTTTATTTTATGTTTCATGAAACAAGTTACAAAAACTTTTTTTCTAATGGCGTAAACTAAAGCAAAACCAATGGGGGATGTTTTAAGCGCAATATGTTTTACGTAAATCGCTATGCCAATTTATATTAAAGGAAATATGATCAGTTGTGGAAAAAAATATCCCGAGAAAGATGGGTTTGTTTCAAAAGTTCTCATGCTTTTGTTGATAAAGGAAAGCGAATCTCTGTTGTAGCATCACATTGACGTTGCATATTTTTTAGCTAAGGATTGCTTATTTATTTTTATGGACATAGGGAGCAGCACGAACATTTGTAAGAATAAGCGGCCGTAAAGCTAGATATGTTACGGATTTTGTTCCAAAAAGTGTTTTTGACTTCTCTATATCGTTCCAATTGTTTGGTGGCACATTTATTATCTTATGACGTTGTTTTGCTAAGCTTTTGCTTTATCCGTTATGTCAGCTTTTATATATCAAATAGGGGAGAAAATATTGTATATATTTGCTAACGAGTCATTTCTAAAAACGGAAGAATCTTTTTAATTTTGAAAAAATATAAAAGCGGAAAAGGTGGAAGTTATCTCCTATTTCTATCATCATCTTATTAATTCAGTTTTATAATTTTCATAAATCTCTATGGTCGTGTCTTTTAAATAATGAAGATTATGTGTCTTACGCTTTTGTTTATCCCGTTGGGATTATGCCTCTCATATAAAAAGAATATTCTAAACACAAATATACTTGTGTTGCCAATTTATGCACTTGTGTTAAAGAGATATCTCTTAATGTGTATAAGCCTATTTTGCGACGGCACCTCTTAAATGGTATAAAATGCAAAAGTTTCTGTGAGGCATATAAAGTCTTATAGAGCCACACCATTTGTATACTTATGAAGATGCCACGAGGCATATTATACACCTGCTTCCATGTTGTGATAGACTTTGATTATGGGAGTTCATCAGAGGCATTTTTCTTTTCTAAATTGTTTTTATTTATACGGCTTTCTCCACGTATGATGTGCAAGCAATGATTTTGATTGTTTCAACCATAAAAACAGATTTTAAAAGAAAGGATCTTACAATATTCGAGTTTGCTATATTATGATTATAAATCAACATATTGCTTTATAATTTCATTGTATGTTGAAAGTTGGATGTGGCAATGCTCTCAAAAACGTATAGATCTCTTTTAGAAGAAAACATTGTGGGTGATAATTTTAAAAATTTTCCTCTCATAGAGACTTGTGAGAGTGTTTCATCCATCTCATGACAACCAAACCACACATGAAAAAAGTAATGGTCGGTAATATTAGGTAGTAAGATGGAGAAACTTTTGCAGGAAGAAAAGAAATAATACTTAATACTGTAATTGAAAATATTCTTCCGCTAAAAGATACAGCACCAACAATACCGGAAATATGCTGCGTTTGTTTTTGGTTAAGTTCTGAGAAAAATAAGCTTTTGGCCCCTATCGGTACAGTGCAAATAAATCCATGGATTAAAGAGAAGGCGATGACTGATGCAGCAGTTTGATGGCTATGAACTGAAAAATAGAGCGCTATGCACATCAGCGCAGAAAAGAAGGAAAAATATTTTATAGAATTCTTATATTTTTTATCAAGAACATGATACTTAGACATCAGTAAATTTGAAAAATATTGTGCTGAAAAGGCTCCAATATGGCAGCACATCAAGACGAGCATTTGCGAACCGTTGAGGTGATTAATTTTCCCCCCTGAAAGTATTATCGGTTGCCAGAAATGATAAATAATTTGAATACCAGCGCTAAAAAGGCACATGAGGAAAATAAACCATGCGCCTCCTACTGTATTTTGAAAGATCCAAAGCGTTTCCTTGGCATTGTGCAAGATTGTTTTTGTTTTGGATGTTTCAATTGTCGTTTTCTTTTCTTCAGGAACAATAAGGAATATCAAAAAAATAAATCCCATCATGAGGCATGAGATGATATATCCCATAAAATATTGTCCAGAGTAATAGATCGTTCCAATTCCTATAATCCCACTGAGAATACTTCCGAAAGAGTTAACTTGGTGGTAGAGATGAGCATAATGCGAAAAGTGATCCTGTTTATCGCCTAGAGAATGGTAAATCCATCCGTCAATGGCGCTGACAATGATGCAAATGCTCGCTGCATAGAGAATTTGCGCAATAATAAGTGCCGTCATATTGGGAGCTTGAAGGCATAGAAGATAAAATATTCCTGTCATAAAGACCCCAGCCATAACGGAATATTTACGTCGATATCTGTCAGATAAAACAGCGCAGGGAAAATCAAGCAGCAGGATGGTGGTGGAAAAGACAACCTGAAGCAGAGCTAATTGCGCCAGACTAACTCCCATGGACATTAAAAAAATAGCATGGTAAACGCCGATCAGCATGCGGACAGCATTATAGGATCCATAGTTGAGAGCAAGGGTGCGAGGTCTGTTCATTGTGTTGTTCCACAAACCTTACAGTGAGGATTTTTCTTTAGAGAACGCTCTTCTGTGAAAAGTTGGCTGCTCCATATCCCCACACGGCGATCCGTGGAAAGAAGGCTTCCATAACCACCCAAAAATTTAAGAGCATCATTAGCACACATGGCAGCTGAAAGTGCATTAACAGGGGGAAATGTAGCAACTTTGAAGTTATTATTAACCATAATACAAGCTTCATAAATAAGGTGATCACTTTTTGCCGGAAGATTGCCTATAGACGAGCTACATGCGTAACAACCAGTTTTCTTAAGTATGTAAAATGGACCAAAGACAGCTATATCATTAACATAACCGGAATTTATATAGGCTTGTTTATTTTTCACACACCATTCATTGATCCATAGGCCTAGCTGAACAGGTGAATCAGCAGAAATGATCCATAAATCAGCTTTGGGTAATTTGTTGATATCCTCTTTTTCAGTAATCAACATTTGTAATTCATGAACTTCAATTTGGCTGTTTCTCCGCATCAGCTCACGTTTAAGAACTGTTGTTTTCGGAAGACCGATATCTTCTTCAGTAAAAAGAATTTGTCTGGTAAGGTTGGTCATCTCGATCACATCATTGTCAACAAGAGTCAATTTTCTAACGCCAGAGGATGCAAGCATTGCTGATACATGATTACCAATCCCACCACCCCCTAAAATGACGACACTTTTTTGCAAAAGAGTATGCTGAACAGAGGTTGGATGCATACCATAACATTTGATAATGGAGATGACTTCTGGAATACCGATTATTGAGGATATTGTCTGATGTTTCAGCTTTGACAAGAAAATGGTTAGAAACAAGAAAATCAAACGCACGGTCAAAATTTTCTTTTAACATGATTAATGATAGTGAATTGTAAACTTCATCTACTGTCTTTTTTTTGATCCATTGTGCCGCAATAAGCACTAAGTTCTCCCAAAAATTTTTATCATTGATAATAAACTGCTTTGAACCTGCACCAAAAATAGCATCCTCTTCACGAACAACAATATGTGTGTATTTTCCTAAAATATATTGTTGTTTCATTTATCCTCCCCACTTGTAGAGCAAACCAACTTTTCCCTGAAAAATAATTTCAGGTAAATTTCTTTAGTTATTACTTACATTCTGTATGATCTATGATTTCCTCCTCGTTATTGATGTTTTCATTATTCACCACATTACATGGGAGGAGGATCCTATATAAAATATTATTATTGTAAATGCATTTTTATGATGTAAAGTAAATATTCCTACATCAAATATTAATGAGCGTACATTGAGAAAAGAACGCATCTCATCAGTTTAAAACTCTATGATCTTTATTAACTTAAAAGTAATAGCATAAAATATAATATAAAAAATGAATAAATTTGAATTTATGTAAAAACACAAACTTTTTTATTGCTGCTACGGATAAAACAAACAAATCTATATTATAAAGTAGTTGATCACTACATTGATTGTGGTTATCCGTTTTGTATACGCATCATTTTATAATTGTTAGTATATTTATTAATCAAAATGTTATTTTTGAAGTAATTATAATATCCTATTAAAATATTTTAAAGTCACCTATAAAGTGATTAAATTGCTCCTATAGAGATATAAAGCTAGACAGAAAAATCTATGACTATTTTATTGAATAAATTAGTTTTTATAGCTTTATTTTGTTTGTTGAGTATTTAATTTGTGTACAATTTATCCCTTTTTATTTTTATAATAGATTATTCTAAATAGATTTAATAAATTTCATTATTAATTTTTCAATACAAATTTAATTGTTTATTTTAATTTATTGCATACGAGCAAATAAAAAATGTTTACAAAAAAAGTTCTGTTGAGGGAAGGCTTATTGCTTATCATATTTTTGCTAATATATCTTTTATCTACCTCGCATGGCTATACGGGTATAGATAAATTATTTTGTTCCCAAGTTGTTAAGGAACGTGATGATGCGGTTCAGAAGTTGGATTCAGCAAAGTTTGAAAAAGACAATGCGGAGAGAGGATGGAACGATACAATGCAAATATTGGGGGTGGCGGTAGAGGACTTGAAGAGAATAGCTTTTGAACAGCAGGCACTCTATTTTGCATTGCTGAAAAATATGCCAAATAACAAGCAACTGACTTATAAATATGAAATAACGCAAAAGCGGAATGCTGCAATTTTTGAACGGCTCGAGAAGGTTTTTACTTTATTTGAGCATGTTGAGAAAAGAACAGAGGCTTTTCGAGAATTAAATGAAGCAAATAAGCTTAAGGATCAGTCTCAATCATTATATTATTTAGAAGTGATTTCTAAACATCATGAACATATTGATAAATTAAATCAAGAGATTAAAAGGATCGATCACGAAGTTGATAATTTAAATAACAGGCTTCAAAGTCTGAGGAAAATATTTCGATAAGAAACGAAAAGTTATTCATTTAGAAGACACGCTTGAGCAACGAGATAAAGCTCTTACAGCACAAAGGAGGAAAGAAAAGTGACGGCTCTTATGGCGCTTTGCGTATCACGAAGGATGAACTCATTCTCTCCCATGGGGAAAACCAAATCCATTTGAGTGAAAAAGGTTTGGTGCTTTCTCATCAATCAACCCGTGTTGAATTAACGGGTAGTGTGCACATTCAAGCAGAAGATTTGCAGCACAATCAAAAATCTGTTGGCGCAAGCCACAAACACGGTGGGGTCAAAATGGGTCCCTCCACAACCTCTTACCCCCTTTAAAGGAGTTTATCATGCGTGAGAACACTTATGTTATTTTAACCAATGCCGATTTTGTTGCTGGTCAACGTTCACCGGGCAAAGGTGAAGAAATTTGTTTAAGTGAGGAAGCGGCTAAATATCCGTTGCTGCTTGGTCAGATTGCTGAAAAACCAGCACCTGTTGTTTCTGCGCCCCCAACTGTTTCTAACACAAAGACAAGCAAAGGGGCTTAAAGCATGCGGTGTGGGATAAGCGAAAAGGATGGCTCTCTCTTATATGGTTGGGCACATTGCCAACAGTCACTTCGTAAATGTCTGACGACAAGAATTGGGACACGGGTTTTGCGTCGTCATTATGGATGTGATGTTGGAGCATTCCAAGACGCCAATGCTGATCCTGCGACGATGATGCAGCTTTATCAAGCAATTGTTGAAGCACTCGATGATCCAGGGTGTGGAGAGCCTGGGTTTTCGTTGCAGAGGATTGATCTGACAAAAGCAACGCGTGAAGGCACATTCCATTTTGTTTTAACGGGTGTTTTTTATCCCGATGGGCATTGGGGGATTGGTCGCATAAGGAACCAATGAGTATTGATTTAGAGGTTGGTGATGACAGAGTTTGAACCTTTATCCATTCCACAAATTCCCCCTCCACAACTCCCTTTGCCACAAATTATTGAAGAGCTTTCTGTTGAAGCAATTTTAGAGCAAAAGATCACGCGTTTGACTGAGCTTTTTGCAGCGCATCATATCCCTTATAATGTGGAAAAGACGGCTTATGATCCGGTTGTCATTCAATTGCAAGCGGCCGCTTATGAAGAGTTGCTATTGCGCCAGCGGATTAATGAAGTGGCGCGGGATAATTTACTCACATTTGCGCGTGGAACAAGTTTAGATCATTTGGGGGATTTTCATGGGGTCACGCGCCTTTTGGATGAAGATGATGAGCGTTTGCGCCGCCGCATTCGCTTGAATAGACAAGGACATTCCACAGGTGGCACAGTGCCACGTTATCAATATTTTGCCCTCTCAAGCGATATCCATGTCAAAGATGCTTTTGTTTATCGTGAGGGTAAAAGTCCACTTATTCATGTTGCGCTTTTTAGTGACGCCCCTTCAGGGGTGGCTGATGAAGCTTTGATTGCCAAGGTACAAGCAGCCCTTGATGCCCCCCATGTTAAAATGACCAATGACCACATCCTTGTGAAAAGCGCGGTGCAGCGGATGATCAATGTTTCTGCTGATTTTTGGTTGTTACCGGATGAAGGCTCCTTTGTTTTGGAAAGAGCGGAGCAGAATTTAAGAGCAGAATGGGCGCGTGCGCAAAGGCTTGGGCGTGATTTGTCTTTAAGTTGGATACTAAGCCGCTTGATGGTTGAGGGCGTTCACCATGTGAACATAACGCACCCCTTTGAGGATATTTTGGTCGCACCTGATGAAGCTGTAGCTTTGGGGGATATTGTTTTGTCTGAACGGGGGCGTGCTTATTGATGTCTTCGTTGTTATTGCTGCTTAATTACAGCCATTATTTTTCTGAAAAAGAAGCTTTGTAGGGAGAAGAGCATACATGGAGCAGGGCGTAAAACGATGAAATGCATATAACTGATCCAGTAATGTTGACAATAAGCGCTCAATATGTTGCTCTGGTTACTTAAACAAATGGCTAGATTGGCTTTTATTCTCTGAGATAAGTGCTACTATTGATGAGATAGAATGCGGATGAGCGAATTATTAGTTAAGGAATTAGAGTAATGGGGGGAAAAAATAATCGTCAAGATTTGAGTTGTTTCGGAATCGCTGTATTCGGTATGATTATTATGATTTTGGGGATGGGGATTGGGCGATTTTTCTATACGCCGGTATTTCCAGTTATGTTGGATGAAGGATTGTTTACCTTTAAGCAACTTTCTTATATAGCTAGCGCTAATTATGGCGGTTATTTAGTTGGGAGTATGTTTTTTTCGTTTTGCAGAGTTGGGAATATATCCCGTGCTCCCTACATGCTATTTGGTGCAGCTATAGTGACGAGTGCACTTATTTTTGCCATGGCGTTAACAACAAACTTTTACTTGGTCTTCTTTATCCGCTTTGCTGCCGGTATCGCGAGTGCAGCAATGATGATTTTTGGTTCTATTACGGTTATGCAGCATAGTCACAAGCTGTGGGTTATTGCTTCGCTTTATGCAGGTGTGGGAGTTGGTATTCTACTGGGTAATGAGTATGTTATTATTGGTTTGAGTAAATCGCTGAACGCGAAAAATATTTGGTTTGGAGCTGGTTTAATATCTGTTGTATTGTTGCTCTTGTTGTTTATTTTATTTCCACGTCGTGTTGATGCGTCTCAATTTGCTGGTAATGAGTCATTGGCACACGAAAATATCGTTTGGTGGGAACTCGCTCTGATTTATGGGCTCGCTGGGTTTGGTTATATTATTGTCGCGACATATCTTCCTCTGATGGCGAAAACATTTAATTTCCCACTACTCGCTAACCATTTATGGTCGTTTGTCGGAATAGCCATTGTTCCTAGTTGTTTCATTTGGTTATGGGGAGCCCATCGGTGGGGGGTATTACGTTGTCTGATGCTCAATTTGCTTATCCAAGGAGGATGCGTATTACTGACATTATTCAGCCAGTCTCTTGTACTGATAGTTCTCAGTTGCATAGGGTTTGGATTTACTTTTATGGGGACGACCTCTCTAGTTATGCCGTTAGCTAAGCGTTTATATGCGCCGTATGGCATAAATCTGCTAGGCTTGGCTACCTTAACTTACGGTTTTGGCCAAATATTAGGACCTCTCTTGACGAGTTTTTTACAGTTTGGTTCACATGCCATTGCGCTTTCCGTTATCTGTGGTGCTGTAGCGCTTTTTGCTGCTGCTGGAATCTGCCAATATTGTCTTTGTAAAAAGGTCGTTGGCGTTTCATAAACCCGCAATCTTCACTAAAAAGTCGAGAGAATTTATTACGTTCTTTTTGAAACATTTTGTGAAAGTCAAATTATTCTAATAGGGGAGATTAAAGAATGCTTCACTCTACAGTCGCTATTTTGGGCGTTGGTCCTCGTGGGATCAGTATTCTCGAACGCTTGCTCACACTTTATTCCCATTATCCATTTTCTGGGAACATTGATATTTTATTGATTGATCCCAATGAGATGGGAACCGGTACCCATAGTGTGCATCAGCCAGATCATTTATTGGTTAACACTGTTGCTTGCCAGATTACTTTATTTGGTGATGATACAGTTAAGGGTGTAGGGCCTATTCGGAAGGGACCGAATTTCTATCAATGGGCTATTCAACAAGGTTATCGTAATATTAACGGTGTTTTTTCTCGTACAGAGCATAATGTTGGGAAAGAAATCAAAGAAAATGATTATTTATCACGTCGTTTGTTAGGGGAATACCTGTCTTGGGCTTACCAAGAGCTCACGCAAGATTTACCTTCCGGTATTCGTATTAAGGAGATCCGACAAAAAGTTATCAATCTCTATATCCACCAAGATAATAAAACGGATATTCTTTTGGAAGATGGCTATCGTTACAGTGTAGATTTTGTTTATATTACCACGGGTCACGGTAAGAATACATATTCATCGCATGATGAAAATCTGCAACAGTTTGTGGCTGGTCATCAAATGAAAAATGCGCTTTTGAACTATTATTCGAATCCTTATCCAATTGAAAAGTTGGACTCTATACAATCTCAGTCTCGTGTGCTGGTGCAGGGAATTGGATTAACTAGCTATGATGTCTTGTCGCAATTGACTTACGGTCGCGGTGGGACTTTTACTGAAAATGCTGGACAATTGTGCTACATGCCAAGCGGCAAAGAACCGAAGATAGCTCTATTCTCCCGTCAAACATTGCCTTTTAGTAGTCGCGGGATTAATCAAAAGGGTGGTAGTGGGCAATACATACCATCATTCCTTACTCTCGATGCAATACATCATCTGCGTAAGCAATCCAGCATTGCTAACGGTTCTCCGAAGCTGGATTTCGAAACGCAGCTTTTACCTCTGTTGCTTAAAGAAATGTGTTATGTCTATCGAAGTACGCAGCTGGGGCACTGGCTAGACCCTGAAACCTATGTTGTTACTTCCAAAGACGAGCAGTGTATTCAAGCGTTGCTGTATCCTCATCGAAATAAAATATTTGCCTCTTTGAAGGATTATACAAGATTCTTCATGGAGCATTTGAAGGACGATCTTCATTCTTCCGCTGCAGGTAATGTTGATGGCCCAGTGAAAGCTGCTACAGATGTGCTACGAGATGTCCGTGATATCTTACGTTCAGCAATTGATTTTTGCGGGTTAACGTCTTCATCTCACAAGTACTTTATTGAATATTTTAATCCAAACTTTAACCGTATTTCTGTCGGCCCACCGATGCAGCGAAACCAAGAGTTGAAGGCTCTGATGGAGGCTGGTATCGTGACTTTGGCTGGCGGACCTTCACCTAAACTTGTTCTCAATGCTAGTACTAGCCGTTTCGAAATTCAGTCTGTTTTCCAAGATGAAAACAGTTCAGTTGATGGAGATGTGCTGATCACGGCCAAGATTGATAGTTTTTCTCCGTTGCGTGATGAGTCTCCTTTTATCAAAAATTTGGCTGCTCAGGGTATCATCCGGCCATTTATCAACCAAGGATATCATCCTGGTGGTATTGATATTGACTGTCAGCAGCATCCTATAGATACTAAAGGACAAGTACAAAATACATTATGGGTGGTAGGTAATCCAGTAGAGGGGGCCAATTTTTATACATATATTTTGCCTAGACCTTTAGTTAATTCGCGTGCACTGCGGGATGCAGGGCACTGTGTCATTGACATGTACGAGCAGCTTCTTAATCGCCACTCAGTCAAAGATTCAACAATTAATGTACATTGATGATGTAAAAAGCTTCCTGATACGCATGTCCTTCGTATCCGCTATAATAGCGATGCTGATGCTATTCATTTTTCTTATATCTATCTCAATGAGAACTTGGTTTCTTATTCCATTGGCTGGAGTGACTGTTTTCGGTTATTTGCTTTTGACGATACCATACTGGTGGTTGAAGGGGAATGCACGCAGTGGTGTGGTCATCCTGTTGGCTTGTACTTTAGTGCTGATATGGCGTTGGCATTTTCCTGATGTTAGTACTGTGCTTGTGCGTTTTACTGATGTCTTTTGGCTATTACTCGCCATGGGATTGTTGCGCCATGTGATGAATATATGGCGTATTTCAGAATTTCTCTCTGAACGGTTGATGCGCTATGGAAAGGGTTCGCTTACCCTGTCCATCGCGATACTGACTGCGTTTCTAGCTTGGCCGATGAGTTTGGGGGTTATCCCCCTAATGATTGATGCCTTGAAGAAAAGTGTTTTTCCCTCTCGCCATTTGGCCGCTATTGTGATGCGAATGATGAGCATCACAATGGTACTGATGCCAACCAGCATCGGTGCAGCAACAGTTTTCTCTGCTATGCCTAGAACACCAATATTCACATCCGCTGCTTTGGGGATACCACTTTTTCTATTCAGTCTGTTGTTGTTGTGCCTTTCTCCTGTTGTACCGCTAGCTAATCCGATTATTTGCGATGAGAGGAGAGCGAATAAAGAAGGAGAGAGATTAAGAATTTGGATTTTTTTGATATTGTTCTGGCTAACATTTATCGTTGCGTTGACAGTTATCAGGTTGAATGCACTAGAAAGCATTGCGTTGACGGCGAGCATTCTATATGTCATTGAGCGTGGGAGTTCACGCAGTGTTGATTTTTTGACTCCTTTGGTGGCAGTGATACGCAGTATATCAAGTGAAATTCTGTTGTTGCTAGGTTGTAGTCTGCTAATATCTACTTGTGATTTGCTTATTCCTTTGTTGCCGGTGACGTTTAGTCACTCATTGGCATCACTCTCTGTTTGGCAGCGCTATGCCTGTATTCTCTTCGTATTGCCAATTTTCAGTGTAGCAGGAATTCACCCTATGGTGCTATTTAGTTTGGCATTTCCCTTACTAGGGTCATCGATAACTTATGGGGTTACGGATTATTTGGTTTGGATTTGCTTCTTTATTGCAGCTCAACTCCTTTCTCCTGTATCGATAAATGCTATTTTTGCTTCCAGTAGCCTGCATATTTCACCGGTGGATACGAGCTTTAAAATGCATAGCTATTATGTATTAATATTTAATCTTTTTGCGTTCATTTATTTGAGCTTTTTTGTACAATATTTGTAAATTATGGAGATCTTATGCCTTACATAAACATTAAAATTACTAATGAAGGGGTTACCTCTGAACAGAAACGGCAACTAATAGAAGGGGCAACTCAATTATTAGTTAATATTCTGAATAAAAATCCGAAAACGACTGTTGTAGTGATTGATGAGGTGGAGACAGACAATTGGGGTATTAATGGTGTTCCCGTTACAGAATTAAGGAAAGATCAAAATAAAGAATAACTCTATGTATTTGACAATAATTTAAGGTCAATAGGGTTAATCAATATAAAAAATCACGTCCTTTAGCAACATTTGATCAGACCGCCATTGGGGCGGTTGTCACAGCCCCTGATGCTGATGCACAGACCTATCCCCTCAACGAGCCTGTTCTTCTCTTTACGCATGAGGGTGAGAAAATCCAAAAGCTTGGGGCAAGAGGCACGGCTCTTGATGTTATTAATGCTGCGCGCGCGCAGGGGATTGAGGCACAAATTATCCTTGTGCGTGTGGAAGAAAAATCAACCATTGCTGAGACACAAACTGAGATGGTGGGATCCTATGCTTCCTTAACCGGTGTGCATGCCTTGGCTCATGCGCGTGGTCATTTAGGGGTAGAGCCTGGGATTTTACTGGCACCAGCTTATAGTGCAGGGCGGATTGATAATGGCAAAAACCCCGTGGCGGATGCCTTGGAACAGGTGGCAGAAAAGCTACAAGCGATTGCGGTTTTTGATACGGGTGGTAAAAACACGGAAGAAAGCCTTGCCTATCGTGCAGATTTTTCCTCACGCTTTTGTTATTTGATTGACCCCTTTGTACGGGTGGCAAATAATGATGGTGGTTGGAGTGTTAAACCGGCAAGTCCCTTTGCTGCCGCCATGTTTATCAAACGTGATAAGCAAAGGGGCGGTGTTTTTTGGTCTCCCTCCAACCAAGATGTCAAAGGCATTTTAGGCACGGCGCGCCCGATTAGCTATTTTGATGGCGAAATCGATCATGAAGCTAATCGCCTCAATCAAGCCGATATTGCTACCTTTATTCCAGCACGACTTAGTCAAAATGGGCAGGGAGAAGTAGCTTCCAATGGACGTATTTTATGGGGAAATCATACCACCTCCAGTGACCCATTGTGGCGTTTTGTCAATGTGGTGCGCACCCATGCAGCCTTGGAAAAAACGATCATTAACAGTTTCCGCCCTTGGGCGAATGATGAAAACCTTACTGGTCAACATGTTATTGCCATTACCCGCAGCCTCACGCAGTTTCTTGATGATCTGATTGCGCGTGGAGCGCTTTTGGGTGGACGTGTCTGGTTTGACCGCGATTTAAATTCCAACAGTACTTTACAATTGGGAAAATTGCGGGTCGAGTTTGATGCAGAAGAAGTGCCACCTTTAGAAGATTTGAGTTTCGGCAGCCGGCGCAATAGCGCTTATTTTGATCGTTTGGCGCAAGATATTCAAAAGAAAATGACTTATCAATTTGGCGATACGCTTGAAACTTATCGCAAAGCAGCAAGGAGTTAAAGCATGACTTTACGCATTGTACGCGGTTTTACCCTGATTGTTGATGATGATGTGAATCTCCATCTTGATCTTGAGACATTGAAACTGCCCACGTTGGAAGAAATCACCGAAACCTATCAACCAGGGGGCTCTGATATGCAAATTGATGTGAGCGGTCTTGGTGTGAAAGCTTTGAGTTTACAAATGAAAATCCGCAGTCACACACCCGAAATTATCGGTATCTTTGGTGGTCCTCCTGGTCTTCGTCATAAATTTACCGGCAAAAAACATGTGATCTCTGAAGAAGATGGACGCGAGCATGAGCATTCCATTGATGTTACAGGGCGCTTAGTCAAAGTGGATAGTGAAGGCTTAACGGCTGGAAAAGCAACAGGCTATGATTGCGAGATCAAAAATGTTTGGGACTATACGGAATTTTGGGATGGCTCTGTTTTGCACCGCTTTTCTTTTAAACGGGGCGGTTGGCTTGTCCGCAACGGGCAAGAGATCGGTTCTCGCCGCCGCTCTATTCTCAATTTATAGGAATTGATCATGACAAGTTTACAAACCAGCATTGATGTAGAGTTGCAGGTTCCGCTTCTTTATCAGGACAAAGGTGGCAAAGAAACTCTCTGCAAGAAACTGACCTTTTATCGCCCAAACTTCAAGCAAGCACGCCAATTAGCGGTGTTGATTGGACCGCAGTTGGTAGAGCTCGTTCTACCCGCTGTAGAAGAGGATAAAACAACATTGAGCAATGATGTTCTTGTTCTTAAGCTTTGTGAGGCTTTATTTACTCATGAGGCTATGGAAGGAATAGCCGTGCTTTTAGCCGATATGTCTCATGAAACGGTTGAATTGATTAATCGTCTTGATGTTGTTGACACTATGGCAGTGTTTAAGGCTTTTTTTGCTTTTTTTACGCAACGCCAATCCTCTCTGCCGGACAATTTGGAGCAGAGTTAGCCCTTTATTATCATTGGGCGCCTTCAGAAATTAATCAGATGGATTGGCTGGATGTGATTGCCTATCGAGAAGAACTCGCGCGCCTTAAAGCCCAAGAATATGAAAGTCATCAGTTAGGATAAGAGACGATCATGGATGTTTCCCTTGTTGTGCGTTTTGTCAATCATCTGCAAGAGGGGATAGCTTCTGCCAAGCGTGATCTTGCAGCCTTCAGTTCAGAGGTTGCGCATTTCCAAAACAAGACAAGGCAGCACTTTAAAAATTGGTTTGACCCTGAGCATCTTGAGGATGCGACAAAGAATGCTGAAAATGCTTTCAATCATGCCCGTGGGCGCATGGTGGGTGCCATTGCGCAAACAGCAACCTTAATTGCACCCCTCTATAAAGCCATGCAATTTGACCAATCGATGAAAGGCTTGGAAAAGGTTCTGGATGCCCCCCTTGATCGCTTAAAGGAATTGCGCCGTTTTGCGCTTGAAACCTCCACCAAGATTCCGCTAGCGGCGCGTGAAGTTTTGGAACTGATGACCAGTGCCAGCCAAGCAGGAATTGGCGAACAAGATCTAGAAGCTTTTAGCATCTATGCCGCTAAAGCAGCTGTAGCATTTGATATGACGGGAGATCAGATTGGGGAGCGCTTTGCCAAATTGCGCAATGTCTTTAAGCTTAATCAAGCAGGCATTGAAGATCTAGGCGATGCCATCAATCATCTCTCTAACCACATGGCCGCCAAGGCAAGTGAAGTGTCTGATTTTACCAATCGTGCCACCGGTGCGGCAACCATGTTTAAGCTCACTGCCCGTGAAACCGCTGCTTTTGGTACGGCAATGATTTCTGCTGGTATCGTTCCAGAAAGTGCAGCGCGTGGTTTTAATGCGATGAGTGCGCGCATTCAGGCAGGGGGTAAACATATTGAAGATGCTTTTGCCAGTATCGGGCTTTCCCGCGAAAAGTTTATGCAAGATCTGGATAAAGATGCCACAGGTACCTTGGTGCGCTTTTTTAATGTGTTGGGTAAATCCGAACAGGGTATGCGTTCGCTGATTGCCATTGCTGGGCGAGACTTTACCGGTGATTTTGCCAAATTGGTGGGCAATCCCGAATTGTTAGGGCAAGCTTTAGATTATGTGAAAGATCCACAAGTCTTTAAAGGCTCTGTAGAGCAAGAAGCAGACAAACAAGCAACCGGTGCCATGCGGCAATTTGAACTCTTACAAAACCGCATTGTGGCTTTGGGGATTACCATTGGTGAAGTGCTTCTGCCCCCCCTCAACAGTTTGATGGAAAGTGTTGGCAATTTTACCAATGGGCTTATGGCGTGGGCGAATGCCCATCCCACTTTAACAAGCGCCATCATCAAAACCATTGCTGCCCTTATGGCTTTTAATATTGCTCTACGGGTTTTGCGCTTTACCCTCGCTGGAACACGTCTTGGGCTTCTTCAATTGATCACGTCTTTTATCAAGCTTAGAACACTCAGTCGTGGTCTTTCTGCAAGCTGGCGGGGCTTAGCAGCCGCAGGGCGCTCCCTGGGCTTGCTAACCGCGGGTCTTGGGGCAAGTTCACTCCGACTCTTACGCCCCATGACCTTGTTGGTCGGGGCTTTACGGGGGATTGCTGTCTCAGGAAGTGCATTTGCTGCCTCTTTTGGCTCTGTTGGGACAGTGATCGAAGTGGTTGGGGCGGGTATTTCCTCTGTTGTGGGGGGTATTTTTACCCCAATAGGGGCTGTGGTTGCTGCTGTTGTGGCGGTCATACTGGCTGCTGGTTTTGCTTTGTGGAAATATTGGGACCGTTTTTCTTCTTTTATGAAGGGCTTTGCACGGGGGGTAACACGGGCTTGGGGGCAAGCCTTTGAAGCCGTCATGCGCTTTTTTGGTGCTGATACCAGCACCATTACGCGTTGGAAAAATATAATCGCCAATGCTTTTGATCTCTCTCAAGTTTGGCAAAAGTTTAAACAAGAGCTTAGCGCTGTTGGCAGTTGGTTTGGCAACGTGTGGGAGGGCGTTAAACAAAGCTTTTCCAACTTTTGGCAATGGTTGAAGAGTTTTTTTACACAGGAAAAGCTCTCGGAGAGTGCCAAGGCTGGTATGGAACAAGCGGGCGAAGATCTGGCTAATTCGATTGTCGATGGCTTTATGTCGTCTATCTCACAATTGATGGATTATTGTAAATCTTTGCCTAGCCGCATTAAGGGGTGGATTGGTTCCATTGATGTAAGAGAGTTTTTGCCAAGTTTTTTGGGGGGGAAAACAGCCATTCAGCCCATACCACAATTTGCGGGGGCGGGGCATGCAAATTCCCCTTTCACAGAAGAAAAAGGCAAAGATCACTCCACCATCACACACAATCAAAATGTCACAGTGCATGTCAATGGTGCCCGTGATCCTGTGGCCA
>NZ_JBHIMM010000012.1:0-48529 GCF_042194115.1 Bartonella sp. MR90HLJMH | reverse complement strand
GATGGATCGTTAAAAGATTTAGAGAAGCGCTTAGAGGCTTTAAGAGAAGAGTTTGAAGATTTGAAAGAGTGTTCATTAGACGAAGTGCTCTGAATGATGTGAGGACGAAAGCAGATGAAGATACCCGATCATGAACATGAATATTTGATACCTGTCGCGACGAGAGAAGAAATGATAGCAGGAACTTCTCAAGACAGTGTTGTTGTTCCGAAGCTTTTAGGGACGGCGTCTTTGTATTCGTATGAAACCTTTGCGCCCTTAGAGCAGGTTGTTAATGCAAGGAAAGAAGCAGAAAAAGCCATGGCGCGTGCGAATGGCGCGCAACAAACAGCAGATCAAGCGAAAACTATAGCAGATAGTGTCAAGGAATTATCGGATGCAGCAGCGACGACGATAGCGCAAGCAGCAGGCACAGCAGCGAGTGCAGTTACTGTAGCTTCTGAAGCCAAGACGACAGCAGAGACAGCTTTAGAGCAGGCAAATACGGCATTAACAACATCCAATGCCGCCAAGCAGACAGCAGAGATATCGAAAGCTTCTTCAGAAGATGCCAAGATGAAATCAGAAGCGGCAGAGAGGTTAGCGCAAGAAGCCAAGCGTATTGCGGAGGATACTAAAGGTGCAGCCGATAGAGTGACGACAGCGGTCACGGAAAGCTCTCAAAGAGTGACACAAGTTCAAGGCACAGTAGAGACAGCTTTGACAGAGGCAAGAGAAGCCAAGGCAACGGCAGGAGATGCAAAAACACTTTCCGAACAAACCAAGAGTGCTTTTGATGATGCCAAGCAGGTGATGGGTGAGGTGAAGAATGTTGCAGAAACGGCGGCAGCGAGCAGTGGGCAAGCTCTCACTACAGCGAAGAAAGCCAAGATGACAGCTGAGACAGCATCTTCGGTAGCTGGTGATGCAAAAGAAACGGCATTGAGAGCGTTGGCAGATGTCAATGACCTTAAGCAATCGGTTGATCATGTCAAGAATACAGCTGAGGGAGCCAAAAGGACAGCAGAAGGAGTAGAACAGAGGGCTTTAACAATAGAAGACGTTGCTACACAAGCCAAGACTAAAGCCGGTGAAGCGAAACAATTGGTTGAAGAAGTTAAGACGAGAGCGCATTCGGCAGAAACGTTAGCGAATAATGCAAAGCGGTTAGCGGATAGCGCAAAAGACACAGCGGTGGAAGCAAAAAATAAAGCAGAGGATGCTCATGTCCTTTCGCAAGAAGCTAAGAGCACAGCAGAAACGGCAGAAGAGAAAGCCGCAAGAGCCGAAAAGAAGGCGGATGATGCGACAGTTACAGCTTCAGAAGCCAAGACTATGGCGCAAGAGGCAAAACAGGCGTTAGAGACATCAACAGCGCACCAAGATGCTTCAGAAGCATTGTCTAAAGCCGCTGAAGCGAAAAAAGTAGCAGATCAGGCAGCAACGTTAGCTAATGAAAGTAAAACGACAGCTGTTGAGGCAAAAGGTTTAGTGGAGGAAGTAAAACAATCGGTAGCGACAGCGACAGAAACAGCAGAGAGCGTAGCTAACGAAGCCAAAGGAGCATCAGAAAGTGCTGTTAGGGTGGCGAATACAGCGAAGACCACAGCAGAAGAAGCCAAGAGTGCAGCGAATACAGCAACAGCGACGGCTCATCAAGCCCAACAGAGTGCAGAGGAGGCTACAAAATTAGCTTCTGAAGCGAAAGCGGTAGCAGAGTCTGCGGCGCGTTCAGGAGAGACGGCAGGGCATGTTGATGCAGAAGCGTTGAAGGGTATAGCTACAGCAGCAAAGAGTAAAGCGGAAGCAGCAGAGAAGGTAGCAGAAGAAACGAAAGGTGCTTTGGATGGTCTAAAACAATTAGCCAATAGTGCGAAGTCGACAGCGGACGAGGCAAAGAAGGTAGCTGATGGTGCACAAAAGAAGGCATCGCAGGTAGAGACAGTAGCGGGTGAAGCTGAAAAGATAGCGAAAGAAGCCAAACAGACAGCTGGTTATGCTAACCATGAGGCGGCACAAGCGCGCAGTGAGGTAGAAAAGGCAAAAAGTACAGCTCATGAAGGATGGAGTAATGCCAATAAAGCTCAGGAAGTAGCAGGTGACGCTAAGACTATAGCAAGTTTAGCGCGTACGTACGCAGATGAAGCCAAGAAGATAGCGGAAAATTCAGGCAACACAGCTCATCAAGGGTGGAGTACAGCTAACAACGCGAAGGAAGTAGCCGATAACGCTAAGACTATAGCAAGTTTAGCACGGACATATGCAGACGAAGCCAAGAAAAAAGCGGAAGTAGCAGATTCACAATCCTATCAAGCTAAGGGCGAAGCCGAAAAAGCCAAGGAAATAGCTAATAGTGCAAAATATACAGCAGAACAAGCACAGAAAGCGGCAGAAGCGGCGGGTAAAAAGGCAGCGTCTTTAGCATCATCTTTAGAAGACAAGCTAGAAGAGACAGAAAAAACAGCGAAGGAAGCCAAACAGAAAGCTGTTTATGCCGAAAATGATGCGAGGCAAGCTCGTAGTGAGGCAGAATCTGCGAAAAATATAGCTTATAATGCTAGTAGTACAGCTAACAACGCGAAGGAAGCCGCCAATAACGCTAAGACTATAGCAAGTTTAGCAGAAAGAGCAGGCGAAGAAGCCAAGAAAATAGCGGAGAAAGCCGATGACCGAGCGTATGAAGCCAAGAATGAAGTAGAAAAAGCCAAGGAAATAGCTAGTAATGCAAAATATATAGCAGGAGAGGCGCAGAGGGCAGCCGAAACAGCGGGTAAAAAAGCCGCGTCTTTAGAGGAAGAAGCGGAAGAAGCACAAAAAATAGCCAAGGAAGCCAAGGAGTCTGCTGGCTATGCAAGACATGACGCGACGCAAGCACGCAATCAGGCAGAAAATGCAGAGAAAATAGCCTCGTCTGCGAGAAGTAGGGTTATCGATATCAATCAAGTGGTTGAGAATTTTAAAGCCCCCGTAAGTTTAGCGCGGATGTACTCAGAAGAAGCCAAGAAAAAAGCCGAGTCGGCAGATTCACAAGCCTATCAAGCCAAGAGCGAAGCTGAAAAAGCCAAGGAAGTAGCCGATAGAGCGAAAAGGACAGCAGAAGAAGCTAAAACAACAGCCGATACGACGAAACAAGAGCTTGGAGGTATCAAGAGTTCCCTAGCAACGGCAACAACAGCCCATACAGTAGCCTCACAGGCAAAAGTGCTAGGGGAAGAGATAAACAATTTACTGAAACAGTCCAATTTAACGGTTCTTTCAATTTCTACGCCGTTTCTTGTTGCGACAGGGAAAAAACAACTCACATTGAAGAAAGGAACGCGTATAACCTTGGCATTAGGCAATGATACTTTGGTTGCAAGTTATATGGCAGATACAAGAATAAGCGTTCCTTCTCTTTCGGCAGGCAAGGATTATTATGTTTATTTGGTTTCTGATGGAAAACAGTCTCATAAACTTGTTTTGTCAGAAAACTCTACCTATCCAAGGGATTACACTGTGAGTAATTCTCGTAAGATAGGAGGGTTTCATACGCTCTGTGCGGATGTTGGTACGATTTCTGGTCATCCATTATCCGGTTATCAAGCAGGGGATATATTGCCGAATTCTGTTTGGTGTTTGAATCACCGCCCTTATAGTTCACCAGAGGGAATGGTCTACGACCCCTCTACAGATCTTTGGGTTGATATTTATCTTCAATCAGGGACGGGTGAAAATACGAAATCAATGTATCGTACCAATATAACAACAAACCGTAATTATACCGAACATGTAACAGATATGGCGCGTGTTAAAAAATCTTTACTGAGTGATGAAGCGTTTGCTTCTGCTATGTATGGAAGCAATGAAAAGACACATATTGTTGGCAAGAAAGAACCAACCTCTAAGGTTTCAGGTGGATATAAGGATACGGCAAATATACGGATGATTTCGCATATCGGTTGTGAAGATGGTTGCGGTTATGTTTGGCAATTTTTATCGGGCACGTTTCCTATACCCATAAGCCGTACGCAAAATACGTTTGAAATGAGAGCATTGTTAGGGGGTGGTAGCTGGAGTAATACAACGGATAATGGGCGTTTTACTCGAGCCGCCATGATCGTCAATGGTGGAAATGAACAAGTTGCGGCGCGTGGATGTAGCCATACGCGTCATTTTGTTTAGGAGGGAGAGATGATAGAATATCCAGAACATTTAAATAGCAAAGAAGATTATCTGAACATGCTTTCTTTTGACAAAGTTGAAACAGTAAGAAGGCTAGAGCATCTTTTAGCAATGCGTTTTTATTGGGTCTTTGTTAAAGAGCTTGGAGAGGGAGAAGAGGGGATTGAAGATGACACGCATAAGGTTTGTCTAACAACAACCATGCCGTTTGATTCAAATGGTGATTTTGTAGAAAAGCGTTGTCAGTATGAATTACAGGAAAGTGAATATGCGCCGCTCTTTCAGCTTGGCTTTGGTGTTGAAGAAGTCGAGCAACTGATCAAAGAGCATAGTCAATAGAGATCATAAAAAAACATTTTTATCCAGCCTCACTTTTGTGGGGCTTTTTTTATGGAGCGTCAGATGAGAAAGATATCGAAAGAAGGATTAGAGCTTATCAAACAATGGGAAGGATTGCGTTTAGAGGCTTATAGAGACACGGCATGTATCTGGACGATTGGTTATGGTCACACCAGCAATGCGGGTCACCCCCTTGTCAAAAAAGGCATGTGTATTAGCCAAGAGCAAGCAGAAGAAATCCTTTGTGAAGACTTAAAGCAATTTGAGAAGACGGTAGAGGAATCGGTCACGGTTTCGTTAACGGATTGCCAATTCGCGGCATTAGTCTCATTTTGCTATAACGTAGGAACAGCTGCTTTTCGCAAGTCAACATTGTTGAAGAAGCTCAATCAAGGCGATTATGAAGCCGTACCTGTTGAATTACAGAAATGGAATAAGGTGGGTGGGAAGCCTCTTGCTGGTTTAGCCAACCGTCGAGCAGCAGAAGCAGGATTATGGGTAAAAGGGTCTTATGTTTCTTCGAATTATCAAAGGGTAGAAACGAAAACGGCAACAGGACTTCTTAAAATAGAAGCACTTGCCCCGATTATAGGGTCTTGTTCTGGTTTTGGCGGCTTGTTAGCAGGCAATGGACCGGTGCAATGGGCATTAGCAGGCATAATGGTTTTAGCGGCTGTAACGGGCATAGTGATTGTCGCCAAGCGGTTTGGGGAGCAACGCTTATGATTTTTTGGCTAAAGAAATATTCTCTTATGTTTACAGCGGCTTTAGCCGTTTTTTTTATGGCTTTAGCCAAGGCGTTTCACCTTGGCAAGCAAAGCGAACGGCAAAAGCAAACAGAGAATGCTTTAAAGACAGCAACAACGCGGCTTGAGGTAGAAAATGAAGTTAATCAAAAAAGTGATGCTGGTGTGCGCTCTGAACTTTCTCGTTGGGTGCGCGGCAAATAGGTCTGTTTCTTGTGGTGGCTGGTTGCCCATTTATTTGGATAACAAGGATGTTGCGGTCATCAGTTCCAACCTTGCAAGAGATATTTTGAAGCATAACAAGCAGGGAGCCCATTTATGTGGTTGGAAAGATGGTCAAGAAACGAAGCACCAAAGATAAAGATCTTACAGAAACAGAACAACAGCTCCTTCACGAGATGATAGAGACCTACCAAGGCTTAAAGATGATGTCACGCATCATGAAATTGATTGCCTTTATTCTCTTTATGTTTGTAATAGATTTTTCCCGTTTCGTGGACGCCGTAGAGAATAGCTTCTCACACCTCAAAAAGTGGATAACAAAAAGTTAGATATCAAATCTCTCCTTTAAAAATATGATGAAACAAGAATTTACACAAACATTGTTTGCGTGGATGGGTGGTAAACACTATCTGCGTAAGAAAATTATACCGATTTTAAATAGCATTGACCATGAAACCTATGTTGAACCATTTTTAGGTTCTGGTGTTATTTTTCTAAATAAAAGACCAGCAAAATATTCCGTGATTAATGATTTGAATGGAGAGATCACGAATCTGTTTCAATGTGTTCAAAATGACTTTGATGATTTAGCCAAACGACTAGAATGGTTTGTTTGTTCAAGACAGTTGTTTTTTGAACTTGCGGCTATTGAACCAGAGAGCCTTTCCAAAGTTGAAAGAGCCGCTCGCTTTTTGTTTCTCCAACGTTGTGTGATGTATGGGAAAAAAGATTATGTCTCTTTTAGTTTTGGAAGGAAAAGAACGGCAGAGTTTAATCCCGATAAGCTTTTAGCAAGGATGCGACGTGTTAGACAGAAGCTTCTTGATACGACAATCTTAAATTTGTCGTGGGAACGGGTTATCGAGCTATTTGATGCACCCGACAGTTTATTTTATTTAGACCCGCCTTATCTAGTGAAGAAGAAGTGTTACAGCTCTGGGAATTTTGTTGAAGATGATTTTGTGAGTATGGCAAAAGTTCTCAAAAGCATACAAGGCAAATTTGTCTTGAGTCTCAATGATTGTGATGAGGTTAGAGAGATCTTTAAGGATTTTGACTTTTTAGAATTAGAAACTCTTTGGACCTCTGGTTTTGCTAAAAAACCACCCCGAAAAGAACTCTTGATTCGTAATAATTGAAGAAAATCATAAAAAGATTTGTTAGAATCAGAAAAAATATTTCTTCTCTAATAGGACTTTTTTTGATGCTTACACCCTTTGGTAAAATTTTACGTAAACTTCGCGTTGATCACTCAGAACGCCTCTTAGATATGGCTAAGAAATTAGACATATCTGTAGCATTTTTATCTTCTGTAGAAATTGGCAAAAAATCTGTTCCTGTAGGATTGGAAGAAAAGATCATAGAGCTTTATGGTTTAGATAAAGCTATGGCTTCTCTCTTAAAAAAAGAAGCCTATTCGTGTCGAAAAAGCATCATAATAAAACCTTCTACTCCGTTGCAACGTGAAACTGTTGTTGCGTTTATGAGGCTTTTAGATGGCTTACATCAAGAAGCGTTAGTAGACTTCAAAGAAACATTAGAAACATTGTGCGAAGCGTGCTTTATAGAGAAATGTTAGAAAATCCTATTCCCTAACTTTTATTTACGCGTCCCTCACTGTAAAAAAGCTGTATAAATACAGCAAGTTATTTTTACATAAAACTTACATGTTATCCGTGAATGGTATAACGGTAAAGCTCCTATGAAGTGTACAATTTACAGAGCACTAGCATCTTTACGCTTCATAAGAGACATTTTAAATTCTTTCTTTAAAAGTTTTTACCCATATGCCGGTCCCACTTATGACGTGCAAGAGAATGATTTTGATTGATTCAATATAAACAGATTTGAAATGAGTGAATCTCACGATATTAGGGGCTCTCATTCAACATGAAAAAATAATGAATTATTATTATAAATCAGTGTGATGAGTCTTTAATGATAGGGAATCAACAATGCGAAGAGTCTATAATCTTTGGGCATCCAAGGCATTGAAGCGAGTTAAAAATGCGTTTTCAATTTGTTGGGTAGAATAGGGGTATAAATTAAGATCATCGGGTAAAATATTATTGGGAGAGCCAAAATAGCGAAGGGCTTCTTCTGTACTAAATCCAGCAAGCGTAATCGCTTCATAATATGCAGCGATACGGTCGGCTTGTTTGATTTTTTTTAAAAGTTTTTGAGAAAGATCAACGGGAAGAGAAAAGCGCATGTGGATAGCATCTTGGATGCCCTTTTCAATGCGTTCATATTGTGTTCCTATGACAGCTTTAAAGGGGGAAATCATATCGCCGATGACATATTCTGGAGCATCATGAAGAAGAGCATAAAGACATTCGTTGCTTCCCGATTGTGGAAAAAGTTTTTGAAATATTTGTTCAACCAAAAGTGAATGTTGTGCAACAGAATAGGCATGCTCCCCTCGTGTTTGACCGTTCCAACGTGCCACGCGAGAAAGTCCATGGGCAATATCCTCAATTTCAACATCAAAAGGAGAAGGGTTGAGAAGATCAAGTCTGCGTCCAGAGAGCATTCTTTGCCAAGCGCGTGCTTCTCCATTTTTTAATAATTCAGCTTTAGCCATGCATATTTTCTATAGTATTTTCAGGAAAGGTAAAATTCATATTTTTAGCAATGTTTATAGTGACAGGAATGTTTTTTACAGTAAAGGGGATGTTATGGTCCATAGAATCTTTGACGTGATCAATACGCATTAAAGCGAGAGCCTCATTTTCTACACACGTTCCCAAGTAGCCAAGCACTTTTGTTCCTGCTTCAATGCTAGATTGAGGGGTTAATTCACACTGGCCTTTTACAATAAAAATACGGCGACGTGCTGCACGGCGGTGGTGCATTCGTGAAACAATTTCTTGTCCAATATAACATCCTTTATTGAATGAGAGTCCATTGATTTGATCGTAATTAATATCATGAGGAAAGACTTTGCCAACTTCATAGTCTTGACCACTTTCCGCAATTGCATAACGGATACGCAATTGATTCCATGTATCATGATACTCTGAAGTCAAAAAAGGTTTTTTGCCATAGATTCGTATTATTTTTTCTTGTTGTGGGAAGCGTTTATCAACAAAACTTGAATCAAAATTTAAAGTATCTGATTCATTATTCAAAGAAACCGTAACAAGCTCTTGTAATGGTTGTGTAATTTCTACTTTTTTACGCAGCTTATAGAGCAACAGACGTTGGTGAAGCGTATCAGCTAAAGGCATTCTGATATCAATCAGGTAACCATTTTCTTTTTTTCCGATAAGAAAATCAGCAAGAATCTTTCCTTGTGGGGATAAAAGGGCTCCAGGGAAAAGTTCCTGTGGACTGATTTTTTTTACATCTGTCGTGATCAAGGATTGTAGAAAATCTGTTGCTTCTTCGCCTGTAATTTGAATAAGCCTGCGGTTTTTTAAGCAAATGGCATTTTGTTTTTCAATCATGGTTCTTGCCTTTCTGCTCAAAGTTACATAATCGATAAGTGAGCAATATGTAAGGAGCGTGGCTATGTTTAAAACATTTGATACAATTTTTAAAGGTGCAACACTTGTGAATCATGATGGAAGAAGCAAGCGTGATATTGGTATTACAAATGGTCGTATTGCTGAAATAGGCAACCTTACATGTGCATCGGCTAGTGAGGTCATTGATTGTACGGGGCTTCATATTTTACCAGGAATTATTGATAGCCAAGTGCATTTTCGTGAGCCAGGAAATGAATATAAGGAGGATTTGGAAAGTGGCTCGTATTCTGCTGTGTTAGGGGGTGTTACGGCAGTTTTTGAAATGCCTAATACCAATCCGTTGACAACATCAGAAGAAACATTAAACGATAAGGTTAAACGCGGATTTCATCGAATGCATTGTGATTTTGCATTTTGGGTTGGAGGAACGCGTGAAAATGCCCATGAACTCTCTGAGTTAGAAAGACTTCCCGGTGCGGCTGGAATTAAAGTCTTTATGGGGGCCTCTACCGGTGATCTTTTGGTTGATGATGATGAAAGTGTACGCCTTATTTTGAAGAATACACGCCGTCGTGCAGCTTTTCATTCTGAAGATGAGGCGAGGCTCAAAGAGCGTAAAATATTGCGTATTGAAGGGGATGCATCGTCACATCCGATTTGGCGTGATGAAGTTGCGGCATTAAAATGTACGCAGCGTTTGGTAAAAATTGCCCATGAGACGAAAGCACGGATTCATGTGTTACATCTTTCGACAGAAGAAGAAATTGATTTTCTAAAAAAACATAAGGATGTTGCAACAATTGAAGTGACACAACATCATTTGACTCTCACGGCTGATGATTATAAGAAGTTTGGTACATTAATTCAGATGAATCCGCCTATTCGTGAGTCGCGCCACCGTGAAGCTCTTTGGTACGGTGTTCAACAAGGAATTATTGATGTCTTAGGCTCAGATCATGCGCCTCATACTCTTGAAGAAAAACTTCAACCTTATCCCTCTTCACCTTCAGGAATGACAGGGGTGCAAACAACAGCAGCAATTATGTTGACACATGTGAATGAAGGAAAAATATCTCTTGAACGTTTTGTTGATCTCACTTCACATGGCCCTAGTCGTATTTTTGGTATAAGCTGTAAAGGGCGCATTGCTGTTGGGTACGATGCTGATTTAACCATTGTTGATCTTAAGAGAGAAGAAATTATTACGAATGGCTTAATTGGTTCGCGTGCCGGTTGGACACCTTATGATGGTCAAAAAGTTAAAGGTTGGCCTGTTGGGACTATTATCCGTGGTATGCGCGTTATGTGGGAAGGTGAAATTGTCACACCTTCACAAGGAGAGCCTGTTAAATTTATGGAAACTTTGGTGTAAACAGATTAAAAAGTATGCCGTAAAATATCATCTTTTAGAGTGATGATATAGGGTATGTCAGCCTCTTTGGCACATAAGTGTTTTTTATGCGTGGTGAATATTCTTAGGCTTATTTGTAGAAACTATGAAGCAAATTACATGAGTGGGAAGCCAAGAGGAATCTTGTTCAACAAGAACCTAGATTATTTACAGAGCAAATTTAGTTAACAATCTTCATCCTTTGAGGTGTGGGGAGGAAGCCAAAGAACGATTTTGTATGGGGAAAAAGGCGCTCATACGAATAAAAGCGTATCGAGACATTATTCTTTAAAAGTTTCTCTATTTTCAGAGCTGGTTTATTGCTCCCCGCATTTGTGAGAGGAATATCATTGATATCGCTAAAATGGAGAAAGATACTTTTTGCATAGATTAATTATTTATAATGCATGAGGAGGTTTTCAGATAAAATTCTTCCTTCCTCGATGTATCTTTGATTGGCTTCAATGGCTGCTTGGGTACAATGGTGATAATTTTCTGAGAAAGCACGATACGCTTCATTAAACGCTTCATAAAAATAAGCACGTCTTTGTGGAATGGGGTGTTCTGCTTCAATTAGTGCATTCATATAATCATACCATTGGTTTGTTGGAGGCTCGCAAAGATTTTGGAGAGAATGCAATGATCCCAAAATTTCTGCTAGTCGGAGTAATTTTTTTTCATAAGGTGGAGATTGTTGCGCAAAGGTTGGCATTGAAATGACAAGAAATATTAAAATAATGATGTTCATCAATCTATTACGCATTATTTTTATTGCTTTCTTTGAATAAAACTCTGTACAGATAAAATAATTTTGTCATGAGAACTGTGTAAAAAAATAGAGTTAATTGCTACATTATTCTCAATTATTGATTATAAAATATAGGGCGTAAGAGGCAGTAAGGAACCCATTGTGGAATATTGAAAATACTGACGAAGCTTTGTGTGGTTAAAAATTTAAGATTTGCTTCCTGAAAGCTATCTATTTTTCACATAGGTTTATATTGTGTTGCCTATAGAATTTTTTCTAAGCTCGTTTTCTTTAAGAAGGGAAAGCATCTCTAATGATAGAATGCTTTTGTTCAATCAAATAAAATAGATTGTTTTTATGATAAATGATGGATACAGCCGTGAATACAATGGGAAAATGGTAAGAAGAATTTACTATAAGAAAAAAGTTTTTAGCCTAAACCGCGTAATACGATAATTTGAGATAAGATGCATCTAAAAGGAGCGGTGCATAATATCGTCTATGGAGTCAATAATGAAAGAGTTGCGATTTTATAATACGCTGACACGTAAAAAAGAAAATTTTACACCAATAGATCCGACAAGAGTACGTCTTTATGTTTGTGGACCGACAGTTTATGATTATGCGCATGTAGGAAATGCACGCCCTGTCATTGTTTTTGATATTTTATTTCGTTTATTGCGTCATGTTTATGGCAATGAGCATGTTCTATATGCGCGTAATATTACAGATGTTGATGATAAAATTAATGCACGAGCAGCTTTTGAATATCCAAACTTGTCATTGAATGACGCCATTCGTCAATTAACAGAACGTACATATTGCCAGTTTCAACAAGATACAATAGCACTTGGTTGTCTATTACCAACCAGTCAGCCGCGCGCAACCGAGCATTTAGAGGAAATGCGCTCTTTAATTGAAAGATTGCTTGAAAAGGGGCACGCTTATAAAGCGGAAAATCATATATTATTTTCTGTAAGTAGCATAAAAAATCCTCCCCACTATGGGGCATTTGCAAATCGTTCTTTAGATGAAATGAGGGCGGGGGCGCGTATTGATGTTGCTGCTTATAAAAGGGAAGAGATGGATTTTGTTTTATGGAAACCTTCTGTGGAAGGGGAGCCAGGTTGGGAATCGCCGGCCGGAATTCCTGTTTTAGGTCGTCCAGGTTGGCATATTGAATGTTCTGCGATGTCAATGGCAAAGTTATTAGCGCCCTATGGCGGTGGTTTAACTTGTGATGATCCAACCGCGAATGTTTTTGATATCCATGGTGGTGGAGTTGATTTAATTTTTCCTCATCATGAAAACGAGATTGCACAAAGTTGTTCAGCTTTTGGGACGGAGCGAATGGCAAATTTTTGGATGCATAATGGTTTTTTACAAGTTGAAGGCAAAAAAATGTCGAAAAGCTTTGGCAATTTCATAACTATTCGTTCTGTTTTAGAGAATAATTTTTTGGAGTTTAATGGTATTTTAATCGATGAAATGAAGAAAAATTGGGCTGGTTTGTCTGCGCGTTTTTCGATGTTGCAAACGCATTATCGTGAACCATTAAATTGGACAGCGCAGCGTTTAATACAATCGAGTGGCGAACTATATCGTTGGTATGAATTGCTTCGCAGCAAAAAAAGTGAGATGGAAAACAATGAAGCAATTAATGATACTTTGATAGATGCACTCAGTGATGATCTTAATACTCCAAAAGCACTGACTCTTTTGCGAAAGTTTTATAAAGAAGGGAATGCGCTGGCTCTTGCTAATGGGATGAATTTATTAGGACTGTTACGACAAGAATGGATTAAAGAAATAGACTGCCCATTATTTATAAAAAAAACTTTTCTTGATTCAAAATTTATTGATCAACGTATTGCTGAAAGACTACGACTTATCCATAATAAAGAGTGGGAAGCAGCGGATACAATTCGTGATGAGCTTGCAGCGGAGGGGGTTCTTTTAAAAGACAGTAAGGATCCGCAGAGTGGTGAGCGCATAACTGTGTGGGAAATAAAACGATTTTAATTTTCCTATTCCAGCAGCTTACATAAATAAAGGGAGGAAAATTTGATGGAATTTTTATATCATTATGGGTATATCGCGCTTAAGCTGGCTGTAGGTCTTGTTGCCTTCTTATTTATTTTAAGAACGACGGGGCGGGGGAGCCTTAGTCAGATGACACCAGTTGATTTGGTCAGTAATTTTGTTATGGGAGGTATTATTGGAGGCGTTATTTATAATCAGAGTATTAGTAGCATTCAATTATTGCTTGTTTTACTCATCTGGCAAACCTTGATTACATCTTTTAATTTTTTTGCACGCTATTCAGTTTTTTTTCGTCGTCTTATTGCAGGGCGGAATGTTACATTAGTTTTAGATGGGGTTTTCCAAATAGATAAGATTAAGAACTTAGGGATCAATGTTAATGATCTCATTACGATGTTACGTCTTAAAGGGTGTCACTTACATGAAGCCGCTTTTGTTCGTTTGGAAACCAATGGTGATTTCACTGTCATTAAAAAGGAAGAAGGGAAGAAATCGACGATTTTAATAGAAAATGGTGAAGTTATTGATGATGGACTTAAAGAGATTGGTAAAACAAAAAAGTGGCTTCAGGCAGAATTGAAAAAAAACCATGTAAAAGTTGAAAATTTATTTGCAGCAGAGTGGTATGAAAATACAGATAAAAATAATAAATTGTATAGTGGATTATTTCTTGTTCCTTTTTCAAAAACAGTCTAACTTTACATAACGAGTGGGTATAGCTTATTGGAAGCGTAATGAAGAGATAAATCTATAAACAACCACAGGGGGGTATTTTGCCTTTTTCGTGTGGATGATAGAGAAGTAAGGACTTTATGAAACGCAATGAAATGACAAAGACTGTATCATCAGATACAGGCAGAACTCTGCACACACTTTACAATTTATGGCCCTATATGTGGCCAGTAGGGCGACGTGATCTAAAAATACGTGTGCTATGGGCAATATTTTATCTTGTTTTGGCTAAGCTCGTTCTCATATCTGTACCGTATTTCTTTAAATATTCTACGAATGTGCTTGATTCAAGCTTTCAGCTACCTGAATGGTTCCCATCCAGTTTGATTATTCCCATCATGCTCGTTTTGGCATATAATGTCGCACGTATTATGCAGGCTGGATTAAATCAATTACGCGATTCTCTTTTTGCCACTGTTGGTCAATATGCTGTTCGTCAATTGGCTTATAAAACCTTTGTACATATGCATGAGTTATCCTTGCGATTTCATTTGGAACGCCGAACTGGTGGGCTTTCTCGTGTGATTGAGCGTGGTACAAAAGGAATTGAAGCGATCGTAAGATTTTCAATTCTGAACACAGTACCGACAGTTCTAGAGTTTATATTAACGGCACTTGTATTTTACATAAGTTATGGGTGGCATTACCTTCTCATCGTTGTTGCAACGGTTGGATTATATATCTTGTTTACCATTAAGGCGAGTGATTGGCGCATTCGTATTCGGCAACAAATGAATACAGCAGATACTGAGGCCAATACGCGTGCAGTTGATTCTCTTTTGAATTTTGAAACGGTGAAATATTTTGGCAATGAAACTCTAGAAGCCGATCGATTTGATGCTTCTATGGTAGGTTATGAAAAAGCCGCAACAAAGATTTGGACATCGTTAAGCTGGCTTAATTTTGGTCAGGCTCTTATCTTTGGTATTGGAATGACGATCATGATGCTGATGTCAGCTTATGAAGTTTTTTATAAAACACAAACTTTGGGTGATTTTGTTTTTATTAATGCACTTTTAATGCAACTTTCCATTCCACTGAATTTTATTGGTTCAATTTATCGTGATATTCGACAAGGTTTGACGGATATTGAAGCAATGTTTGATCTTTTAGATGTTCAGAAGGAGATCGTTGATAAATCGGATGCTAAACCGTTAGAGATAAGGGATGGGACCATTCGTTTTCATCAGGTAAAGTTTTCCTATGATTCGACACGTCAGATTCTCAGAGATATTGATTTTGAAGTTCCTGGAGGAAAAACAGTCGCCATTGTCGGTCCATCTGGTGCAGGTAAATCAACTATTTCTCGGTTGCTTTTTCGGTTTTATGATGTTGACGCGGGTTCTATCACAATTGACGGGCAGGATATTCGTGACGTAACACAAAAGAGTTTGCGTGAAGCGATTGGCATGGTCCCACAAGATACAGTGTTATTTAATGATACAATTGCCTATAATATTTGCTATGGGCGTCCAAGTGCTACAGATGAAGAAATGCGCAAAGCTGCTGAAATGGCACAAATATCAAAATTTATTGAAATTTTACCGGAAGGTTTTCAGTCTATGGTAGGAGAGCGAGGTCTCAAATTATCAGGTGGTGAAAAACAACGTGTGGCTATTGCACGGACACTTTTAAAAGCCCCCCCACTTCTTATTTTAGATGAAGCAACATCGGCTCTTGATACGGCGACTGAACAGGAAATTCAACAAGCATTGGATATTGTAAGCCGTGGACGTACAACACTGATTATTGCTCACCGTCTTTCTACTGTCATCAATGCTGATGAAATTTTGGTTCTTAAAAGTGGTCGTATTATTGAAAATGGGGCGCATACAGAGCTTTTACGCAAGAAAGGTTTATATGCTTCAATGTGGAATAAGCAGCTTGAAGCATCGAAAGCTGAAGAAAAATTACGTAAAATACGTGAAGAAGATGAGACGAGTGTTGTTAATCGTAAAAAATAAATAGGGCAAAATGTAATCTATATCTTTATATGGAGTGATTGATTAAATACATAAAAAGACACAAGAGGAACAAAAAGATTTGTTGCTTGTTTGAGTTTACGATGAATAGGAAATTATATGAGTATTCTGCAATCTTTCCATAATAGCTTTGTACCGGTTCATAAAGAGGGTTATCCTTTTATTGTAGCGTTTTTTGTTATTTCGCTCATTCTTGGTTGGATATGGAGTCCGTTGTTTTGGTTTGGTCTCGTTCTCACGGTGTGGTGTATATACTTTTTTCGTAATCCAGATCGTGTGATCCCTTTAAATTCAAATTGGGTTATGTCGCCTGCAGATGGGCGTATTTCATTTGTGGAATCATGTGTTCCACCTGAAGAATTAGGATTAGGGAAAGATGAAATGATCCGTATTTCCATTTTTATGGATGTTTTTTCATGCCATATTAATCGTATTCCTATCAGTGGTACAGTAGAGTCTATCGTTTATCATCCAGGTCGATTTACCAATGCTGAGTTTGATAAAGCTAGCCAGTTTAATGAGCGTAATGGTGTGGTAATTGATAGCAAACATGGTAAAATCGGTATCGTACAAATAGCGGGAATGGTTGCACGCCGGATTGTTTGTTGGTCAAAAGAAAACGATGCCGTTATGACTGGTGAGCGATTTGGATTGATTCGTTTTGGTTCTCGCCTTGATATTTATATACCAACTGAAATGAAATTGCGTGTTGCAGTTGGACAGACCGCAATTGCTGGAGAAACAGTTTTGGGTTCTTTTGATGATAAGAGTGCCACAACGGACTTCAGATACGATTAGGACTCACAATGAAAAATTTTTCGCCATTTTCTTCATTCAATCCTGAGGGGCAGCATGATGATGTTGCAAGTCGGCGGCGTTCACCTACATCAATGCGGTATGTCATTCCCAATATCATTACTATTTTAGCAATTTGTGCAGGGATGAGCAGCATTCGTTTGGCTTTTGAACATCGCTATGAAGCTGCTATTTTAATGGTGCTTTTGGCCGCAGTTTTAGATGGTGCTGATGGTCGCATTGCCCGTTTAATAGATGGTAGTTCATCTTTTGGGGCACAGATGGATTCTCTTGCTGATGTTATAAATTTTGGTGTTACCCCTGCACTTATTGTTTATTCTTTTATCTTGAATCAAGCAAATCACATTGGTTGGGTTGCAGCCCTTGTTTATTGTGTTGCTTGTTGTTTGCGGTTAGCACGTTTTAATGTGATGTTGGATAACACCAATATACCTAAGTGGCAGAAAAGTTATTTTGTTGGTGTTCCAGCACCAGCAGGAGCATTACTCCTTTTATTGCCTACCTATTTAGGCGCTCTTGGTTTGGTCCCCAATTGGGGGTGGGCATTATTTTTTAGTCTTTATACTGTAATTATTGCTTTTCTTTTGATTAGTCGTTTACCAGTATGGAATGCAAAAACAATTGATCAAAATTTAAGGCGCGATATCGTTATACCGTGCATGTTGGTCATTGTTATTTATGTCGGTTTTCTTGCGACTTACACATGGAAAACTTTATTGATTACAGCTGTTAGCTATATGATTTTTCTCCCCTGTAGTTTTATCGCTTATAATAAACGTGCTACTTTAGAAGAGAAAAAGGCTGATGCTAAATCTATCCAAGAATCATAAAGTGTTTTATTCTTCTGTTGAGAAGCACAGGAAAAAGAGAGAGTTAAACGATTTACTTCTCCGATGATGATCAATCAGGTACATGATAATCTACAAACCGATTTTTATGAACATTAAAGAGTTTTCCAGTTTCCTTTAAATCAGGTGATAGCAAATGTACTATCTTTTTTGCAACCTCTTGTGGTGAAGGGAGAGTTTGTGGATCTTCACCGGGCATAGCTTCAGCGCGCATGGCAGTGCGTGTGGCACCAGGGTTGACACAATTAATCTTAATAGGGGTTTGTTTGAGTTCTTCTGCCCAACAGCGGGCAATCATCTCTAAAGCCGCTTTAGAGGCTGCATAAGCTCCCCAGAAAGGGCGCGCAGCATGCGCAACGCTTGAGGATAACAGAATGGCTCGTCCAGCATCAGATTCACGTAATAAAGGCTCAACAGCTTTCATTAAGCGCCATTGGCTGAAAAGATTTATTTGAAAAACATCTTCAAATACCGTGTTTTCTATATGCGCTATTGGTGAGAGTGTTCCAAGGATTCCTGCGTTTGCAACGATAATATCAAGTTTTTTCCAGCGTTTGGCAATTGAGATAGCAAGAGTATCGATGTTTTCCATATGATGCAAGTCAAGGGGAACAAGGGTTGCATGAGCCCCTTTTTCTCGGATTTGATTATCTAATTCAGTAAGTCCACTGACTGTTCGTGCAAGAGCAATAATATGAGCGCCGCGTGCAGCAAGCTCGAGTGCCAAATAATAGCCAATTCCTCTTGATGCGCCAGTAACAAGTGCAACACGCCCATGGAGACTAAAGTCACATTTTGTCATCATTAATCTCTTGTTTTAAGAACAGATGATTGATGAGTTTTGGAGAGATTTTCTTGATCAACCAGTTGCGTAGGATAATATCCAGTAAAATAATGGTCAGTAAATTGTGGATCGGCGTTATTCCGTTTTTCCCCTGCTACAGCAAGATATAATCCATCCGTTGAAAGAAATTCTAATGAATCTGCTCCAATAAAATCACACATAGATTTTAAATCTGGATATTGATTTGCTAAAAGGCTTTCAACTTTAGGTGTATCAATACCATAAAAGTCGGGATAGAAAATCATAGGGCTAGAAATGCGCATATGAACTTCTTTTGCTCCTGCATCACGGAGCATTCGCACAATTTTAAGAGATGTTGTTCCACGTACAATAGAGTCATCAACAAGAATAACACGTTTTCTTTCAATCACAGGACGGTTTGCAGAATGTTTTAACTTGACACCAAAAGCACGAATTTGTTGTGTTGGTTCGATAAAAGTACGGCCAACATAGTGATTACGGATAATACCAAGCTCGAAGGGAATTCCAATTTCTTGTGCATAGCCAATTGCGGCAGGAGTTCCTCCATCAGGAACAGGAACCACAACATCACCCTCACAAGGGGCTTCCTGTGCTAAACGGATTCCCATATTTTTGCGTGTTGCATAGACACTACGCCCTCCAACGATTGAGTCCGGACGGGCAAAATAAACATATTCAAACAAGCAAAGTTTTTCTGGTTTTTCATTTTTGGGTTTTATAATTTTTTTAGTAATTTCCCCATTTTTTTGTATTTCACATATGATGATCTCCCCATTTTTAACATCACGGACATACTTTGCTCCAATAATATCAAGAGCACAAGTTTCAGAACAAAAAATAGGCTTACCATCAAGTTCCCCCATCACAAGGGGTCTAATCCCTGTTGGATCGCGTGCAGCAATAAGCTTTGTACGTGTGAGCGCTAACATAGCATACCCACCTTCTACTTGCCGAATTGCATCAACAAAACGATCAGAGGACGATTCATAACGTGAGCGGGCAATAAGATGAAGAAAAACTTCTGAATCTGATGTTGATTGACAGATAGCTCCAGAAGCGATGAGTTCACGGCGTAATGTAAGACCATTGGTAAGATTACCATTATGAGCAATAGCAATGCCTCCAGCTTTTAATTCAGCAAAAAGGGGTTGAACATTGCGTAATGCTACTTCTCCAGTTGTTGAATAACGGGTATGTCCAATAGCGCGATTTCCTGGTAAGCGTGCAAGTGTTGTAGGATTTGTATAGTGATCACCAACAAGACCTAAATGCTTTTCTTGATGAAACATTTTATTATGGTAGGAAACAATACCAGCTGCTTCTTGCCCACGATGCTGAAGTGCGTGGAGTCCAAGAGCTGTTAATGTTGCTGCATCTTCATGCCCAAGAATACCAAAAACGCCACATTCTTCATGAAGGGTATCATCATCTAACGAAAATTCTTGACAGAAAACATCACTTTTTATCATCATATTCTTTCAGTTGTGATACGGAGGAATCATTAATATCACATTTTACATCATTTAGTTCTCTTTCCTCATGAAAAACTATTCTTTATTTTTTAAAATTATCTTTTTATGAGAGTGTTGCTCATACGTATGTTTATTGCTGTCTTTAAACAAATTTTCCGCCTTTTCGAGAACAGATCCAATATCTTTTGGGAGTATTTCCCAAACTTTTTGTCCTAGTGAATCTAAAATAGGCCTTGTTTTTGCATTTTTTAACCAATTCGCTTGAAGCTCGGGTTTAATCAGTGCATTAATCAGCAACATACCGATGACCATGATAAGTAAACCGCGAAGTGCTCCAAAAATAAAACCAATAGCACGGTCAAGGATACCAATTCGACTATCAATAATAAAATCAGAGATCTTCATTGTAATAATTGAAGTAATAATGAGAACAATAATAAAAATCGTGACCAATGTTGTGATCAATGCAATCATTTTATTAGAGAGATAGTGTTCAAAGAAAGGTAAGACAGGCTTGAATAAAAACAGTGTCGTAATAGCTGCAACTGCCCAAGAAATCAACGATAACACTTCACGTGAAAACCCTCGAAGCATAGCAAGAAAAGCGGACAACAGGATGATTACTACGACAATTCCATCAAGGATTGTTATGATCATTTGTTTGTTCCTTATACATAAAGTTGTGTTCTTATAAGTCTGTGTACAAATATATTTTTTGTTCTTATAGCAAGGATCTTTTGTATTTTATAGAGTTTTTTCTATATTATCATATCTGTGGTGCAGATCATTTTTTACTTACGGTAAGAGTAGCAACGAGTTCGGGAAGGTCGGAGAAAGTTTTTTGTTGAAAATTGAGCGACTTTATCATTTCGGTTGTTGTTGTGGGATGAAATGCTCCTTGAAAGCCGAGTTTTTTTGCTTCATTGATGCGCTGTGCTGAATGTGAAACAGCGCGGGTAGCTCCTGAAAGACTGACTTCACCAAAATATACATAATCCGTTGGCAATGCGATATTGGCAAGAGAGGATACCAAAGCAGCGGCTACAGCTAAATCAGCAGCGGGTTCTGATATGCGATATCCACCTGCTACGTTCAGATAGACATCATGCTGTCCAAAACGAATGCCGCAATGGGCTTCTAAAACGGCAAGAATCATAGAAAGGCGATTTCCATCCCATCCGACAACCGCACGTCTTGGTGTCCCAAGGGAAGAAGGAGCAACAAGCGCTTGAATTTCTACGAGTATCGGGCGTGTCCCTTCCATTCCCGCAAAAACAGCAGCACCTGGTGCTTTTTCATTACGTTCTCCTAAAAACAATTCGGATGGATTTATCACTTCGCGTAATCCTTTATCAGACATTTCAAAGACACCAATTTCATCTGTTGGTCCGAAGCGATTTTTTACAGTTCTAAGAATGCGATAATGATGTCCTCCTTCACCCTCAAAATAGAGAACGCCATCAACCATATGTTCAACAACTCGAGGACCAGCAATTTGCCCATCTTTTGTAACATGACCAACAAGAACAACGGCGGCTCCTGTTTTCTTGGCAAAGCGGATCATTGCTTGAGCACCGATACGTACTTGTGTGACAGTGCCGGGTGATGAATCTGCTGTATCTGACCATAGGGTTTGAATCGAATCGATAATCACCATATCAAGGTTTTTATGTTGGCTTAAGGTTGCCAGAATATCTTCAACATTGGTTTCAGCAGCAAGTTTCACTTCTGTATTGTTAGCTTCAAGCCTTTGTGCGCGCAGACAAATTTGCGCAATAGCCTCTTCACCTGAAACATAGATGACATTATATCCTTTACGTGATAAAGCAGCGGCTGTTTGTGTCAGCAATGTTGATTTACCAATACCCGGGTCACCACCAACAAGGAGTGCCGATCCACGGACAAAGCCTCCACCGGTAACACGATCAAGTTCAGCAATACCAGAATGAATACGTGGAGCATCTTCGATATTTCCAGAAAGAGATGTGAGTGTGACGATGCGTCCTTTACGAGCATTCTGCTTAGGAGCACTTCCTATGCCGCCATTTATAGTTTCTTCGATAAGGGAATTCCATTCTCCACAAGCACTACATTTTCCCGCCCAACGAGAATGGACAGTTCCACAATTTTGGCAGATAAATTGAATACGATTACGCACCATGTTGATTTAACCAATTTGCTCTGGAAGATAATTGCTATCGGCCAGATCACTGAATCGTGTGAAATCAGATTGAAAGGCAAGTGGCACGATTCCTGTCGGCCCATGGCGCTGTTTTGCAATAATAACATCAGCTTTTCCAAAAGCTTTGTCCATTATTTCTTGCCATTTTGTATGTTCCAAGCTACCTAACTTTGGTTCTTCATTTTTGAGATAATATTCTTCGCGATAGACAAACAGAACAATGTCGGCATCTTGCTCAATTGAACCAGATTCACGTAAATCTGAAAGTTGTGGACGTTTATCTGTTCTATTTTCTACTTGACGTGAAAGTTGAGAGAGAGCGATAATAGGAATGTTCAATTCTTTCGCTAATGCTTTTAATCCTGTGGTAATTTCTGTGATCTCTTGAACACGGTTTTCTGATGAACGCTTTGAACTGCTTGTCATGAGTTGGATATAGTCAATAAACAAGATATCTAAGCCATGTTGTCGCTTGAGACGTCGCGCACGAGCAGCTAATTGCGTAATTGATATTCCCCCAGTTTGATCAATATAAAGTGGTGCCTTTTGTAGTTGGTTCACCGCACGAATAATTTTTGAAAATTGTTCATCTGAAATATTACCACGCCGAATATCAGAAGAAGAGACTTCTGTTTGTTCAGAAATAATACGTGTTGCAAGCTGTTCGGAGGACATTTCAAGTGAGAAGAATCCTACAATGCCACCTTCATTTTCTTGGATATTGGCATTACGATTATAAGCATTAGCAATATTAAAGGCAATATTGGTAGCCAGTGAGGTTTTACCCATACCAGGGCGTCCCGCAAGGATAATTAAGTCAGATGCTTGTAATCCTCCCATTTTTTCATCAAGTGTTTTAATATGGGTGGCTATCCCGGATAATTGTGAAGAGCGCTTTTTCGCAGCACTTGCCATATCGATAGCTTTTTTGATAGCCTCATTAAAATTTTCAAATCCACCTCCATATTTCCCTTTTTCTGCTAGCTCAAATAACTGATTTTCAACAGTTTCAATTTGTTGGGTAGGCGTGAGCTCTACAGGAGCATCAAAGGCTGTATTGACAACTTGAGTTCCAAGGTTAATCAAAGACCGGCGGATAAAAAGATCGTAAATAACGCGTCCATAATCTTCAGCGTTAATAATAGTGACTGCCTCTGTGGCTAAGCGAACAACATACTGGTAGACAGTAATATCTCCAATTTTTTCTTCCATTTGGATATAGGGCTTGATTGTAACTGGATCTACACGTTTTCCTGTTTTAATAAGGTGAGATAAAACATGATAAATTTTTTGATGCAATGGTTCAAAAAAATGTTCTGGTTTTAGAAAATCTGAAACGCGGTCAAGAGAATCATTGTTGATAAAGATGGCACCAAGCAATGCCTGTTCAGCTTCAATATTATACGGAAGTTGCCGAAAAGAAGGAGAATCCTCTTTTTTTGAAGAGCCTACATTAACAACGTTAGTTTCTTCCATAATATTTTTCCACTAAAATTCCAAGTCTAGCTACTTTAGGCGATAAATTGAAAATCGTATAATTAAAAGAATAGAGCTACAAACCTTCATTTTAAGTTAAAATTATATAATTTTTCAAAGCTCTCTTTTCGTTGCTCATTTATCATTTGTATATTATTTGTGTTACGTCTATCTATTTTATTTTATAATACGTAATTTTAAAGTGGAAGTTTTGGTACTCTAAATTTAAGTATTTTGAAGTTACATGACCTTAAGATTCCAATATCTGTGTAAGCAGAATTACTCTTTTATAACTGAAATTATTTCAGATCATGTGAGGATACAATCAACTTACCGCTCATACAAGCCTTACCCTGAAAGGTAGAACTTTAAATTATTTTTGCTTTATATGCTGAAAACAAAAGATATTTCCTCTTAGTTATATCATCATTCTCGGCATGTAATGCCTTTAAATAATATATTGCTAATGCTTTCATAAAAATTAGGTTCTTTATGTATGATGGCCATAAAATACTCACTTTTAAAGTGTGAGTATTTTATGAGCAATATTTAAAATGGAATAAAAAATATAAAACAGAAAGCAAAAATAGCAATTAAGCTTCTTGATGAGAACTGTTTATATCGTTGTCATTAATTTCTTCTGCCAATAATTCTTCCTGACTTTCTTCTAATAATTCTTCTTGAATATTATATATTTCTTTAGCAGAAGTGAGAGTTTCACCTTCTGCTTGGCGTTGTGCTTCACTGGTAGAACGCGCAACATTAATAATCACGGAAATTTGAACCTCAGGATGTAAGCTAAGAGTGATAGTGTGAAGACCAATCATTTTTATTGGATGGTTAAGTTCGACTTGATTTCTCCCAATAGAAAAGCCTTCATCTGTTATAATTTCAGCAATATCACGTGTTGACACAGAACCATAAAGTTGTCCTGTTTCACCAGCAGAACGAACAACAATGAATGATTGTCCATCAAGTTTTTCAGCAACTTTTTGCGCTTCGCTTTTGCGTTCAAGATTACGTGCTTCAAGTTGTGCACGTTGTATCTCAAAATGTTTTTTATTGGCTTCATTTGCACGTAAAGCTTTACCTTGAGGCAAGAGAAAATTACGCGCATAACCATCTTTAACTGAGACAATATCACCCATTTGACCAAGACGAGGAATGCGCTCAAGTAAAATAATATCCATAGTTTTTCCTTTCGAACAAATAAATTTAGTGGAGTTTTTTGCGTGATTGAAAATTATATTGAATAGCAGCCCAAATTCCCATCAAAAGCATCATGAAAACAATAGGTGGAGTAAAAACGACTGTTAAAATAGCAATATAAACAAGAGAAAGTATAATAATCCGACCGTTTACCCCTTTTGTAATATTGTGAAGATATGCTAGACCGCTAATTAATATGATGACAGTGTATGCAGTACTAAAGACACGGGTACTCAAGTTAAGAGAAGCGCTCAACTCAATCATCGATGCTATGCAAACAATAATGAAAATAACAATTCCAGAAATTGGAAGGCGGAGAGTTTGGCTCCAATCATCACGAGGTCTTTTCAGCCATTTCATGTGTTGTGCTGCTATCATGGAAAAGTAAAGGTTAGCAATGAGAAAAACCAAACTATAAAGAGTCAAAGAAACAGCAGTAAAAGTTGCTGGATGCGTCATTAAAAGCTCACTAAAAGCGCGTATATCGGCTTCTTTTATTGACTGTGATTGTTGCAGAGTTTGTGCTATGTTTTCGGTGATTTTTTTTGCAATGACGGGTGTGGAAGGACGGGTTTGAACATAGAGCCCAATGAAAGTTGCTATAAGAGCGATAAAATTAGTTAAATGAAAAATAACCGATGATAATGGATACCATATCAGTTCGTTTTCTTTTTGCGCTGGTCGTGCAAGCCCAAGAAGCCAAGAAGCATAGACAGCAGGAAGGAAAAATAAGAACATCAAGCCAAGAGCAATATAGGTATTAGTGGTTATGATAAGAACAACAGTGGCACTTATGAGGGCGATGAGACTGGCTAGTGTTCCTTGACCGAACGCAACAATAAAAATTGGCAATGAAAGAAAGCAGCCAAGAAGAAGAGAAAAAAAGGGCGCGATATTTGCAACACTGATGATTGCCATTCCTATTACAACAGCAAACAATCCTGCTAAAATACCGATTAATATCTCATAGGTACGATTTTTTTTCATTTATTGCTGTCCTGCTTTCTGCAGTTAGGGGCGTGTCAATACCCCAACTTTGACATGTAATAGCTTAGCATAGGATGCAACAAGCTATTTTTTTTAATCATATAAGAAAAGCAACTGGAGAAACTCTCCAGTTGCATAGCGTATTGAGCGTTTACTTTATAACGTACGGAAGTAAGCCTAAAAAGCGAGCACGTTTGATAGCATTAGCTAATTCACGCTGTTTTTTCTGACTAACAGCAGTAATCCGTGAAGGAACAATTTTCCCACGTTCGGAAATATAACGTTGTAACAACTTGATGTCTTTATAATCAATTTTGGGAGCATTGGTCCCTGAAAAAGGACATGTTTTACGACGACGATGAAAGGGGCGACGTGCAGAGTTTTGATTAGTATCAGTCATCATTCTACCCCTTCTATAGCATTTTCACGTTGACGACGTGGAAAACGAGGACGCTCTTCATCGTGTCCAATGTGACTATTGCGATCAAGGTGTGAGAGCATAGCAGATTTTTCTTTTTCGTGTTTTTCTACGCGAATGGTCATATAACGCAAAATATCCTCATTGATGCGCATCTGACGCTCCACTTCAGCAATTGCTGAAGCTGGTGCATCAATATTGACCAAGGTATAATAAGCCTTACGGTTTTTACGAATGCGATAAGCAAGAGGACGAAGTCCCCAATTTTCTATACGCCCAACTTTTCCACCATGTGCTTCAATGACACCTTTGTAGAGACTCAAAAGTTCATCAACTTGCTGCGGTGTAATGTCTTGTCGGGCAAGGAACATATGTTCATAAAGAGCCATTGTTTTGCCTTTCTTCAATTAAATCTCACCGGTTTTAGCGCAAAGCCTCTGCGACTTGTCTTTTTTGGAAATCCAAAGAAGAAAGGACGCGTTTACGATTCGAGACATCCGAGAGCGGAGACACGGGAGGCCGGAAACATTGTATTTCCTACTGATATTTTACAGCCCTCCGTTCAACCTCCAGCTAAAGTGCCGGCAACGAATATTTCATATCTACAGGTTATCTTTTAAAATAGCAAGTTTATGCACATAAAAAAATTGATTTGTTAAATCTTGATATATTTCCCTCTTTTACAAAAAGATAATACTGTAACATAGAGGTAAAGGAGAGAAAAATGGACTTTTTAAACCAGATTGATGTTACACTCTTTGAAATGTTTGTCGGCAATCATCAAGCTTGGTCGATTGTAGTTTTGTTTAGTATTTTTTGTGCAAAGTTTTTAATTTATATTATTCCTCTCCATCTTTGTGCATTGTGGTTTTGTGGTGGGGAGAGGGAACGATGTGTCGTGCTAAGCATTTGCATGAGTATTTGTGCTGCTCTTTTCATAGGTTATCTCATTTCTCTTTTTTATTTTCATCCTCGCCCATTCGTGGTAGGGTTGACAACACCGCTTATTCAACATCGTGCAACAGCTTCTTTTCCTAGTAATCATGCCTTGACCATTGCATCTTATGCAGCTAACTTTTATTTTTACCGATACAAGGTTGCTTTTAAATTTGCCACGGTGTTTTTGTGCTTGATCTGTTGGGCGCGCATCTTTGTGGGTGTACATTATCCCTTTGATATTTTAGCAGGTACAATTTTAGGAAGTCTCATAAGTTTTGGTGTTATTCAGTTTATAGCACCCTATTTTCCTAAGTTTTTATATCAAATTCCGCCCTTAAAATATAATTTTAAGAGTGGTATTCGTTTTAAATGAAGGGCTTCATCTTGATTTGTGCGGATGAATAAGGTCAAAAGAAAATAATTTAATGGTACAATTTTAGGAGTTGATAAATGGGTGCAGCTTTTATTTTTCCAGGGCAGGGAAGTCAACTTGTTGGTATGGGGAAGGCGCTTACAGAGCAATTTATTGCCGCACGGATGGTTTTCGAGGAAGTTGATGATGCTTTGGGTGAGAAATTATCCAAGGTCATTTTTGAAGGACCAGCAGATGTTTTAACGTTAACAGCAAATGCACAACCGGCATTAATGGCTGTATCCATGGCTGTCATTCGTGTGATGAAACAATTAGGGCTTCGTATAGAAGAAAAGGTAAGGTTTGTTGCTGGTCATTCTTTAGGTGAATATTCGGCTCTTTGTGCTGCTGGTACATTTACTCTCACAGATACGGCAAGACTTTTGCGTATTCGTGGCAATGCTATGCAGGCTGCTGTCGCGGTTGGTGAAGGTTCTATGGCAGCACTGATTGGTTTGGAAGAGCACACTGTGGAAGAAATTTGCGAAACTGTTTCTGGAGAAGGACTATGTCAGATTGCTAATGATAATGGTGGTGGGCAAATTGTTATTTCAGGTAAAGCAAAAGCAGTTGAGACAGCGGTAGAGATTGCATCAACAAAAGGTGCAAAACGTGCACTTCTTCTTCCAGTTTCTGCACCGTTTCATTCATCTTTAATGCAACCTGCTGCTGATGCCATGAAGAAAGCACTTTTGACTGTTAACAAAATGCCCCCTATTGTTCCTTTGATTGCTAATGTTTCTGTTGCACCTGAGAGCAATCCAGAGCGTATTACTACTCTTCTTGTTGAACAAGTGACTGGGAGAGTGCGATGGCGTGAAACAATAGAATGGATCGCTGCTAATGGGGTTGATACGCTTTTTGAAGTTGGTTCTGGAAAAGTATTAACAGGTTTAACGCGTCGTATTAACAAAGATATAAAGGGGGTAACAATTGGAACAGTTGATGAAATAGAATCAGCGCTAGGCATGCTTGGCGTTTAATCTATAAGGAGTTAAAAAAATGTTTAGATTAACAGGACGTAAAGCTCTTGTAACGGGGGCTTCGGGAGGAATTGGTGAGGCAATTGCACGCTGCTTTCATGCACAAGGAGCCATTGTTGGACTTCATGGAACACGTGAAGAAAAGCTTAGAGAAGTAGCAACAGAATTAGGGCAGAATGTTTTTGTATTTCCCGCTAATCTTTCTGAGCGCCAATCGATTAAACAATTGGCTGAAGTTGCAGAAAGAGAAATGGATGGCGTCGATATTTTGGTTAACAATGCGGGAATTACTAGGGATGGTCTTTTTGTGCGTATGCAAGATAAAGACTGGGATGATGTTTTAGAAGTTAACCTAACAGCTGCTTCTCTTTTGACGCGTGAATTAATACATTCTATGATGCGCCGCCGTTATGGAAGGATTATTAACATTACATCTGTTGTTGGTGTTGTGGGAAATCCTGGACAAACGAATTATTGTGCTGCAAAAGCAGGCTTGATAGGTTTTTCTAAAGCATTGGCACAAGAAATTGCTTCGCGAAACATCACTGTCAATTGTATTGCTCCAGGATTTATTAAATCTGCAATGACAGACAAGCTTAATGAAAAGCAAAAAGAAGCCATTATGGCTGCGATTCCAATGAAGCGTATGGGAAGTGGGCAAGAAATAGCCGCTGCTGCTGTTTATTTAGCAAGCGATGAAGCAGCCTATACGACAGGTCAAACACTCCATATCAATGGTGGAATGGCAATGATTTGAGTATTTATTTTATTCCACATTGATTTATGAGTTGTATTATTTTAGATAGTAACGATTGGAATAGAAAGATGCATCTATTTCTTTAACATGGCCGTTGATCAATTGATGTCGGAAGGTCAAATTGGTTCATTTTGTAGGGGATATCCACAGGATGTTTTAAATCATTGCTAAAATCTTTTAAAGTAATGCATCTATTGCTTGATTAGATGAGCCGATATAGTTAACCAAATTATAGGAAAATATAAATTCGAGGATTTCAACATGAGTGATACAGTAGAGCGCGTTAAGAAAATTATTGTGGAACATCTTGGGGTTAATGCTGATAAAGTTGTAGAAAATGCAAGCTTTATCGATGATCTAGGGGCTGATAGCCTTGATACGGTTGAACTCGTTATGGCTTTTGAAGAAGAGTTTGGGGTAGAAATTCCAGATGAAGCTGCTGAAACGATTTTTACAGTTGGTGATGCAGTCAAGTTCATTGATAAAGCTTCTGCATGATTACTAAAGGGCAAAGGCATAAATTGCTTTTGCCTATATTCTTCGGAGCTCTTTTGAAAAGAGAGCTTTGAGATGTGAAGTTTAGTTCAAGGTTAGAAGTTATGAGACGTGTTGTTGTTACTGGTTTAGGATTGGTATCTCCATTAGCTGGTAATATTGAATATAGTTGGAAACGACTTCTTGAAGGAAGAAGTGGTGTCCGACGTATCACTGAGTTTGATGTGTCAGATTTGCCATGCCAGATTGCTGGGCGTATCCCCTTAGGGGATGGAACAGAGGGAACCTATAATGCTGATTTGTATATGGAACCTAAAGAGCAACGTAAAGTTGATGCATTTATTGTTTATGCAATGGCTGCTGCTAACCAAGCGCTTGCAGATGCCGAATGGTTTCCTAAGAGTGATGAAGATCAGATTTGTACAGGTGTGTTAATTGGTTCGGGAATTGGGGGAGTTGAGGGCATTGTTGAAGCTGGTTATACGCTTCGTGATAAGGGACCTCGTCGTGTTTCTCCTTTTTTTATTCCAGGTCGTTTGATTAATCTTGCTTCTGGTTATGTATCTATTCAATATGGTTTACGGGGGCCTAATCATTCTGTTGTAACAGCTTGTTCGACAGGGGCGCATGCGATTGGTGATGCGGCACGTTTGATTATGTTTGGTGATGCAGATGTCATGGTGGCAGGGGGGACCGAGTCTCCGATAAATCGGATATCTCTTGCAGGTTTTGCAGCTTGTAGAGCTCTTTCTACTTGTCGCAATGATGATCCTGAACGGGCGTCACGTCCTTATGATGCTGATCGTGATGGTTTTGTGATGGGGGAAGGAGCAGCAGTTGTTGTTTTAGAAGAGCTGGAACACGCCAAAAAACGAGGAGCGCGTATTTATGCTGAGGTTATTGGCTATGGTTTATCTGGTGACGCTTACCACATTACAGCGCCTTCAGAAAGCGGTGAAGGAGCTCAGCGTAGTATGATGGCTGCTCTTAAGCGTGCACAAGTGAATGTGAGTGAACTTGATTATATTAATGCTCATGGTACATCAACGATGGCTGATTCCATAGAGCTAGCAGCTGTTGAGCGTGTTTTAGGGAATTATGCACCACAAGTATCCATGTCATCAACGAAATCGTCTATCGGGCATTTACTTGGTGCCGCCGGTGCCGCTGAGGCTATTTTTTCTGTTCTAGCTATACGGGATAATATAGCCCCAGCGACACTTAATCTTGACAATCCATCGATTGAAACGAAAATCGATCTTGTACCACACAAACCGCGTGAACGAAAGATTGATACGATTCTTTCTAATTCTTTTGGATTTGGTGGGACAAATGCATCGTTGGTGATGCGACGTTTTAGGGGATAATAAGTATTTTTATTTAATTTCTGCTTTTGAGTTTTCTACTTTGTTATAAGGTGAATGAGAAATTATAATATTGTCCTTAATCGCTATTGAGGGGTTATGTCCGATGTGAAAAATGGAAAATCATTAAAGGACGTAAGTGATTCCTCTTCGAATCATTTAGCAGATAGTTATGACATGTTAGTACATAAAAAACGAAAGAAATCATCTATCGTCCGTAATCCGTTGGTTATTCTCGGTCATTTTTTTCTTATGCTGATTGTGGTTATTCTTTTCGCCATAAGTATTCCTCTTTATATCGGAAAAAGTATTTTTGAAGAAAAGGGAAAAATTGAGGAGGAACAAATTGTTCTTATCCATCCTGGCACAGGAATTCGTGAAATTGCTGCATTGCTAGAAAAACGCGGTTTCATTCGATCATCGGATATTTTTGTTTATGGGGTTGGTTATCACCAAAAAACAACGCATCTGAAGGCTGGTGAATATTTAATTCCGGCTCATTCTTCGATGCAGGATATTATGGATATTCTTGTGAAAGGAAAATCTATTGAGTATACATTTACAGTACCTGAAGGTTTAACGGTTCAGCAAGTTTTCGATCGATTAGCTGCGAATGAAATTTTGATTGGAGATCTTCCAAAAATTTTGCCTCCAGAGGGCTGTTTAATGACGGATACTGTTCGTTTTATTCGGGGGACAACGCGTAAAGAGATTGTAAACAGATTGCGTGAAGGGCAGACAAAATTAATTCATGCTATATGGGCTACGCGTTCACCTGATTTACCCATTAAATCAATTGATGAATTTGTTATATTAGCCTCAATTGTTGAGAAAGAAACGGGAATTGCAGCAGAAAGACCAATGGTTGCCTCGGTATTTTATAACCGCCTTACAAAGCATATGCGTCTTCAATCGGATCCAACAGTTATTTATGGTCTCTTTGGAGGAAAAGGAAAACCATCCGGTCGTGCAATTTATCGTTCAGATCTTGAGAAGCAAACACCATATAATACTTATAAAATTAATGGTTTGCCTCCAACAGCTATTGCAAATCCAGGTCGAGATTCTTTGAAAGCGGTGGCACATCCACCAAGCAGTGATGCACTTTATTTTGTTGCTGATGGTTCAGGAGGGCATGTTTTTTCTCGAACTTTAGAGGAACATAATGTGAATGTTCGCAAGTGGCGAGAATTAAAGGCAAGACATTGAATTTATAATGATAATACATCTTTTTGCATCGTAAATGAGAATGCAAAATATAGTAAAATTTTTCTCTTTAAACTTTTTATGAGAATGATAAAAAATCATTTTCTTGTCAGTCACAAGTGGGATTAGCGTATGGATAAAAATATTTAAGAAAGCAGTGAATACACTGCTAATAACTTATCTCAAAAAAGAGCAGAATAACATTGATAACTGCTAAGAAAACACATTGATTAGGGGAAAGGTTGAGATAATGTATAATTCAAATTTTGGAGAAACATTTATGAACAAAGTAGAGTGATGTAATGACAGTCTTCGAAAGTAAATTGAGTGTTATAAAAATAAATCAACGCCGCGGTTTTTTATTTATTCTCTCTTCTCCTTCAGGTGCTGGTAAATCAACAATTTCTCGATTACTTCTAAAAGATGGAAAATTAGAGCTTTCCGTAAGTATGACCACAAGGAAAAGGCGTCCTAGTGAAGTAGATGGACTGCATTATCACTTTATTTCAAAGGAAGAGTTTGAATATAAGCGTGATAGAGATGAATTTATTGAATGGGCAGAAGTTCACGGGAATTATTATGGCACTTTACGTGAAACTGTTGAGAACGCATTGAGTACTGGCCGTGATATGTTATTTGATATTGATTATCAAGGTACCGAGCAGCTGCAAAAAAAGATGCTAGGAGACACTGTATCTGTTTTTATCCTTCCACCATCAATGAAAGAGCTTGTTTCGCGTTTACATCGTCGAGCAGAAGATAGCCAAGATATCATCAATTTACGATTGGAAAATGCACGAACGGAGTTAAAGCATTGGCGTTCTTATGATTATGTTGTGATTAACGAAGATTTAGATCAGTCTTTATCTTTTATTAAATCAATTTATTTAGCTGAAACCGTAAAACGCGAGCGCTGTTCTTATCTTGACTCTTTTGTTGATGGGCTTATTGCTGAAAAGATCGATAAATGTCTTGATTAAAAAAGGTTGCATAACAAAAAGTGCAATTTTTTAGAGCACTAGATGCGCTAAAGTTACAAATTCTGAAACCGAGAGCGTTTCAGCACGGCGTGTTCCATCAATTCCAGCTTTTTCTAATAGCACTTCACCTCCAAGTGTTTTGAGATTTTGACGAAGCATTTTTCGTCTTTGTCCAAAGGCGGTTTTTGTGACGAGGCTTAGTTTTTGTGCAGAGCAGGCAAGAGGTTGTATTCGCGGAATAATATGAACAACGGAAGAAGTTACTTTAGGTATTGGTATGAAGGCTTGAGGGGGCACATCAAAAGCAATTTTAGCAGTGGTACGCCAGCCAGTTAAGACACTAAGACGTCCATAATGAGTAGATTGGGGTTTAGCTGTAATCCGTTTGGCAACTTCACGTTGAAACATCAATGTCATTGATTCATAAAAAGGAGGCCATGGTTCAGTCAAAAGCCAATTTAATAAGAGTTGTGTCCCAATATTATAGGGAAGATTTGCAATAATGCGAGGTTTTTCGGGGCTTGTTTCAAAGAGTTTTGAGAAGTCTTGCTTCAGTGCATCATTACAAATAATTTTTAATTTTTTAGGATAGTGTTTTTCTATTTCTAAGAGAGCTGGTATGCAGCGTTCATCGCGTTCTATTGCTGTTACAATGGCACCCTTTGCTAGCAAGGCACGTGTGAGACCTCCAGGACCAGGACCAATTTCAAGAACAGGTTTTCCTTCTATATTACCTGCGTGATGAGCAATTTTAGATGTTAAATTAAGATCAAAAAGAAAATTTTGCCCCAAAGATTTATGCGCTTGTAATCCATATATATCAATGACCTCACGTAGAGGAGGGAGATTATCTATAGGCATGGTATTAAACTATTTTCGGCAAGTTGATTTGCAAGTTTAAGAGCAGCAATAAAGCTTTCGGGAGAGGCTATCCCTTTATCAGCAATGTCAAAAGCAGTTCCGTGATCTGGAGACGTGCGAATAAAAGGGAGACCTAACGTGACATTAACAGTGCTATCAAAGTCTAATGTTTTAACAGGGATAAGGGCTTGATCATGATACATACAAATGGCAACGTCATATGCCTTTCTTGCGCATTCATGGAACATTGTGTCGGCAGGCAGCGGTCCTGCAATATTGAGTCCTTTCTTTTTAAGATATTCAATAGCAGGAGTGATAACTTCAATATCTTCTTTTCCCATTGCACCTCCTTCTCCAGCATGAGGATTAAGACCAGCAACAGCTAGTCGGGGTGACGTTATTTTAAACCGTGTTTTTAAGTCACATTCAGTAATAAGTACCGTTTGAACAATTAAATCACGGGTAAGCTGTGAAGGAACATTTTTAAATGGAATATGAACAGTTATTGGTACTGTTTTTAATCGAGGTCCTGCTAACATCATAACTGGATGGTAACATTTATGAAAAGCTTTATGGGCTAAATCGGCTAAAAATTCTGTATGACCTGGAAATTGAAAACCGGCATCATAAAGATTCTTTTTTGCAATAGGACAAGTAATAAGTGCACATGCATGGCCATTTTGAATTAATTGAACACAGCGTTGAATTGCTTCAATGATTCCAGAGGCATTATTCGATGAAGGTATACCTAATTGATCACTTTGTTTGTTTTTTAACGGTATGATAGGAAGAGCGTTTTGAAAATTTTTTGCGGAATTATTGATTAAAACAGATTGCACCTCAACATCAATCTGTAAAAAACGAGCGCGCGAACGAATAACATCTGGATCAGCAAGAAGCACAAAAGGTGGAATTTGGCGCGTAACACGCAAACTCCACGCTTTTAGTACTATTTCAGGACCAATTCCGGCAGGATCACCACCGCTAACAATAAGAGCAGCCATTATGAATTTTGAATGCGCGCCACTCGCCGCAGTTCTCCTAAATATTTGTCGCTTAATTCTTCAAGTTTTTGCGGGCTTCTTTTTTTACTATCTTGAAGAGAAAATATTAGTCGAGCGACATAATCATCAGAAACTCTTTTTATTTTGCAGACAGCAATTGCTTCGATTCCATCAGATGTTTCTTGTAATTTTGTCATTTTTCCAGCAGGCGTTGCAAGAATAGCTTGTTCCCATGCATTGGGAAGTTGGGGCTCCAGAAACTTTCCTAAGTGGCGGATAGTAACGTCTAAAATACCTCTTGCTTGATTGTGAGCATTGGCACATCCACGGAAATGTGCACGAAAATTGCTTGCTTCTCTTTGACGTCTTTCAAAAATTTCTGAACGACGATGTGCAGGAATGACAAAAACAATTCGCTGTAATGTATATTCATTGGTTGAAGGTTTTACACCACCATTTTTTAATATCCTGCGTACAGCTTCTTGTTCGCTAATCATACCTGTTTCAGCTTGATAGCGTGCGCTAACAAGACGCCCCCATCCTATTTGTCCACGGATGTAATCTTTAAAGTGTTGCACAGTGATCTCAGTTTGGATCAGAATCTGGTTGAGCTGATCAATCGTCATATTATTTTGTGTCGCAAAATTCTCAAAAGCTCTATCAACTTCATCATTGCTTACTTCAATATTACGACGTTTTATTTCAATATTTTTTAGCTTTTCATCGATAAGCTCTTTTTTAGCCTGTGCCACCAAATTGCCTTGCTTTTGTTGTAATCTGAGAAAAGCAAGGCGCCTTTGTATATCATAATTTGTGATGGGGTTGCCATTAACTGTAACAACAATAGAAGTCTGCGCAAAGACTGTCGGAATCAAAAATCCATTTATTAGCAGGCTGCTTACGCTCAAAGACGTAATATAAAATAAAGCAAGAACACGCTTTTTCAATTTATTCATGTGAATAGGCTTTCGCATTGTTTATTAATTCTCATCAACAACTTAAAATATACTCTTTCTTTCATAAAAACAATGATAAGTTAAATGACTGATACATTCTCTTTATAAATTAATCTATCTTTTTTCCGATATCTGCAATCGTACGCAATGAAAGAGAGAAATTAAAGTTTTGCAAGGGTGTTTTCCTGCCTGGATTCGTTACCTGTTGATAACCGAATGTTAACCCGAAACATTCATCTGTATAATTCAAGCTAATTCCTCGCTTTACAAATGTACCAGATACTAAATCATAACCGGTGTTGCTATTAATAGACCAATAATCTGCTAGTTTAAGTCCTGTTTGAAAAGAAATTTCTTGGCGCTCTTGAGGATATTCATAATCTGGTTGCTTTGCGATATAGGCATATTGTAGAGCCGCCCAAAAATTTTGCCATTTTTGTGATGCTTCGATTTCACTACGGCGGATTTTTCCTGTCTTTTTGTCAAAGCGTCCACGCGTTTCTAAGGAAAAACCACTTTTATGGGTTGCACCAAACATTGCAACATAGTCTGAACGTTTTGCCTCTAAGCTAGAATGAATACCTACATTGACAAAGTCCTTTTCTGCAAAAGAATTCTTTCCTGCTAGATGAAAGGATTGTCCAACAAGACCATAAAGAGACCAATTGTCATTAAAGCTTCCAGAATATCTTAGACCTATATTGGCTCTTGTGCCACCTTCTACACGATCATAACCAGAAAATTTGTCTCGTTGAAAGAGAGTGGTTGCATCAAAGACAAAGCTTTGAGCATCTTCATTAGGAATTTGTCCAATATATTGTTCATTATTGCGTATAAAAATTTGTGCGGTTGGTTCTATAATATGTGTAGAATGATCCGCTGTAATAAGGAAGGGATAGCGTAGTTCCAACCCTGCTGTTGCCATGCCACGAATTGTTGAACCATGAATTGCGGATGAGGAATTTTTTTCTGTAGAAGCTGTATAATTTTCGCTTGCATTGGTTGTAATGATATCAGCTCGTAGAGAGAGAAGGGGGGTTAAGATGAGTCCGTTGTGCGTGTTGAAGCGCTTTTTCCACTGAAGCTCGTTTGTTAAACGCAAACTATTTCCAGCCATACCAGAAAGTCTTACTATGTTGAGAGGGGTTCCGTTCTGGTCGGTAGAACTGAAGTCAGTATGACGACGATAAATTGATTGCATATTACTATGGAAGGTAAGCTCTCCATTATAAATGGGTTCATCTGGTGTGAAAAAATAATCGATGCGCGGTAGGACCCAAGCTTGCCGAGAGTGACGTTCATAATGAGGATCATTCAATATTGAATCTTGAACTTTAAAATGATAAAAACGCATATCAAAATAATTTTTTCCTGCAAGGCCATTCAGATAGATCTGAGAAAGTTGTGTAGGATTGCTATAGTTTTCAAGTTTATAGGCACGACTAAAATGCCGATCTGATTGTGCAAGGATATCCCATCCATAAGTCCAGTGTGAATTAATACGAAAGTCCCCTTTTGTTGACAGCATATAACGGTTTTTATGCTGTGCATCAATCGTATCATTATCAAATCTATGCCGTTTCATTTGGTATATATGAGCAAAGCGAATATTATAACTGCCCATTTTAAAACGTTGACGCCATTCCCCTTCGGTTAAAAGCCCTTGTTGGGTATAAACAGTAGAAGAAAGGGTAAAATCATAGTGAGGGGCGAGATTCCAAAAATAAGAATTCTTTATCCCCATACCGAGATAATCAGTATAAAAAAAATGAGGAGTAAGCAGACCGCTAGCACGCCTGACAGTTGGATCATAGATCTCAAAATTTGGAAATTTTATAATCGGTACACCAAAAACTTCAAAACTGCTATTTTCAAACCGAATTTTTTTGATGCTATTATTCCATATGATCTTTCTTGCTTTAATTTTCCATAGGACGTCTCTATCTGGTTTATAAGAGCAAGGTTCACAGGCTGTATAGGTTGCATTTTCAAAGACTGTTATGTGATTGTTTTTGCGTGTAGCATTTTGGGCTGAAAAGTGAACATTGTTGGCTGTATCAATACGTAAGGCGTTTACAAAACCCTCGCCAAGATCTTTGGTCATATCAATTTGGTTGGAATAGATTTTATTACCATCCTTTTCAGTAATTTCAACGTTCCCTTGTGCTATAAGCCGTCCTGTTTTTTGATTGTAAATAATTTTTTGAGCGACAACTTTATTGCCATCATATTCGATTTGGACATTACCTTGTGCAGAAACAGTGTTTTCATCACGATTGTAGATGAGTTCATCCGCAGAGAGCAAAAGAGGACGTTCCGGATTTCGAATGCGACTTTGGGAAGGAGACATAAGGCTTTGAGCGTGCGCACAATAAGACAAAGCGCCTCCTAAAATAACCCCCATAACACTTGTAAAAGCGAGAGCACTTAATTTTGTTAAAATAATTTTTTTAAGTGTTAATGCTTTCACTTAGCCATCCTCTTTATGAAGTAAAAAAGAGATTCCTAAGAATAACGCAATAACAACGGGTGTCCAAGCTGCAATAATTGGTGGAATATATCCAGCATTACCAAAAGCTTGAACGAGTACGGAAATAACATAAAGCGTAAACCCAGCTATTACTCCACCAAGAATCAACGTTCTAGATTGCCCAAAACGCGTAAAATTTAAAGATACAGTTGCTGCAATGAGGGTCATTGCCACAAGTAATGCCGGTAATGCAATTAAAGATTGGAAATACATATCAAAATTATTAGCAGAATAGCCAAATGAACGTGCAATCATAATTTTTTTTGGCAATTGGTAAAATGGAATAGTCGCGGGATTCGCTAAACGTTCCGTTAAAAATTCAGGTTTTAGATTGGTTTTTATTTGCAACACGGTAATTTTTTCAGGAGGATGCCCTATTTTATAGATTGTTCCATTTGTTAATAGCCAAGATCCATTACTCAAGGTTGCTTTTGGGGTGTTAATCCAATTTTTGACGGTTGCGTTGTCATTGTATTGTACAAAGGTTGCATCGATAAGAGAAAGTCCTTGGTCGGTGATAAATTTAGCACCAATGGTTGTTCTGCCTAAATTTGTACGTTGTGTTAACCAGTGGATACCTGTATTATGAAGAGGTGTTAGTATATTGTTATTGCGCCATTCAGTCATCTTTTTTTCTGCTTGAGAAAATCCCCATGCAGCAAGTGGATTAATGAGAAGAACTGAAAATAATCCCAAAAGAAAAGCTCCCAAACAAGCTGGCATAAGAAATTGCCATGCAGAAACACCGATTGAACGAGTCACCACAAGTTCAAGTTTTTTGTTGAGCGAGATAAGCGTTGCCATTGCAGAAAAGAGTGCAATGAAAGGGATAAGTTGTTGCATGATAAAAGGGATGCGTAAAACAGAGAGGAAAAATGCATCTTTTGCTGTATGATGCGGAATGGAGGACAGCCTACCGGAGTTCTCTGTGAAATCGATTAAAAGAGCAAGGACAAAAATGCTTCCCCAGAAATAACAAGTTATTTTAAGATAACGTATAAAAAAGTATCGTCCAAGTGTCCACCCAATCATGATATTTCATCCGAGGAATCTTGAGATTTTCGATGTTCAAATTTGTTCATTACTTTTTGAAAAGCGATTTGAATAATCTCATTAACTTTTGTGGGGAGCCCAATTTTATGATTCGTTAAAAGCATAAAAAAAACAAATGCACTTGTCCCTATGGGCATAATATAAAGGAGAGGAACGTATGCAAGATCGTTCTTTGCTTTTTCTGCAAAAAAATATCCTATCCAATACACCAGAAAAGAAAGGGTAATTGCCGAGAAATTTGCGGAATGACGAGCTTGTCGATGGGAGCATACATCCCCTGCCGCTGCTAATGCAATAAGTGAAAAAACAATAGGGTAGAGCCATTGGGTTAATCTGCGGTGAAACTCAGCTTTATATTGGAGTGGTTTTCGTTGATAGTAGGGATCTTTTGGATCAGGATTTTGTAAATAAGAAAGAGACCGATCTTTTGGATAAAGAGTAGGTGCTTTATCACTGGGGATAAACTCCCCTAGGCTAAAAGTATATGAGCTAAATTGAACGATTGAAACACTGTTATTTTGATGGTTAACTCTTTCTATTTCACCGTTATTGAGAACCAGAAAACTGCCGTTTTTATTGCTCACAATGGATGCGTCTGTTGCATAATAAAAAAGATCAGTCTTAGGATCACGCTGGTCGGCAATGAAAAGGCGTTTAAGTGCTCCATTTGGATTTCGTTCGCCAATTTCTATGTAAAGGTTATTAGCGAGTTTTTGGAAGCTTCCTTCACTAATGAATAGATTAATAAGATCAAAATGAGCGCTTGCTAGCATTTGTCGCATATGAAGACGCGCTTGAGGAACAACAAAATTAGCTATAGAAAAGGAGATACAGGATGCAACAATAGCAAGAAGAAGAATAGGTTTCCAAACAGTACTTTTAGGAAAACCAGAGGCATTGATGACAGCAAGTTCTGAGTCTTGATGCATTGCTGAAAGGATGGTTGTAATTGCGATTACTAATGCAAATGGAATGACAAGAAAAACAACAGAAGGGACCAATGAGAGTGAAAATTGTAAGACTGTGAGGAGTGTTTGTTTACTTGTTGTGAGAAAGTTTATCCGTGCGAGAATTTGTACTGTCCAACTAACGCCCACTGCTGCAATCATAACAGAACTAAACAAAACAAGGACACGTTTCAGGATGTAGAACTCAATAATACGCATAAATTGGGGAAAATCCTCAGTCTTTAATTCGATAGCAAATATTTTACTGCTTTCGGTTAAAATGTAATAAAGCTCGAAAAAATACCCTTCTATGAATTGGATATTTTAACCAAATAAATAATATAAAATTGCCTATGAGGTCCTCTTTAAATTTTCCGTACATTATATTTTATTTTCAACTATAGTCTACAAAGAATCTAGAAAATAACTTAAAAAAATTTTTTATTAACGTTGAAATTAAAATTTTTTGTCTTTTAAAGACACGTGCAAAAAGATAATGCATCTCAATCAAAAAAGAGGGTTTATATCTTGAACCGTTTCCTTTTATACTGTGGGTATGGAAGTTTCTCTAAAAAAGATGTTAGCTTTTTATAAAGGGTGATAAGGGCTTAAGAGGTTGGATATTCTATTCTATCATTTGACGCAGTCAACGCTGAAAGATATTTTGCCAACGCTTGTAGAGCGTGCATTGGCTCGTTTTGGTAAGGTAACAATACAATGTGTAAGTGAAGAACAACGCGATTCTATAGATATGCATTTATGGGTTTATGCGGATGAATCATTTATTGGACATGGAACTGAGTGTGATCAATATTCAAACTTTCAGCCTGTATTTTTGACGACAGGACAAGAAAATCCGAATGATTCAAAGATTCGTTTTCTCATAGAGGGAGCCGTATGTTCGAATATTGATACTTATCAACGGCTTGTTGTGATATTTGATGGTAGAGATGATGAGCAGTTGAGTCTTGTTCGTGCACAGTGGAAAAAATATAAAATGGAAAATCATAATTTAACGTATTGGCAACAGACTGAAGATCGTTGTTGGGAAAAACAGGTTTAATGCGTCTCATCTCTGTTGTTCTGATTTTTATAGGATTGATAGGAATAGTAAATCCAGCGCTTTTTATTGCGAAAGGATCAGGGGGAGGGCGTTGGGTTTTTATTGTGATTTTTCTTTTAGGCATATTAAAGATATGGCCTACAATTAAAAAAATGAAACGGCATCATGATAATTGATCGAATTTTGCTTGTTTTATGGGCTGTGATATTGGCTTTTTTTTGCGTTTCGTGGTTGGGAACAACACATATCCTATCAGGAATGTTTACTGTTGCTTATATAAGCAATATTGCAGATTTTTTATTTTTCTTTTTGAGTGCCTTGTTCGCAGGAATATTGTGGTGGAAAATACCGCAACCCATGTCTTTAAAAACGAAACTGGCAGCATTTTTGCTGCCAGTACTTATTTTATTCTTCTTTATTATATTTTAGTTGGATATTTCATCATCTGTAAATCCGACGAAGCAAATCAGTGAAATAAAAGAAGCAAGAAGCAAATAATAGCCGATATAAGATGTATCAAAATGTTGTACCAGATATTCTGCAATATAAGGCGCAAGAGAGGCTCCTACGATACCCGATAAGTTGAAAGTAATAGAAGAACCAGTATATCGAATTGCTGTTGGGTATGGTGAAGCCAAAACAGCACCAAGAGGACTGTATATCATCCCCATGATAGACAAACCGATAACAGACATTGCAAGGACTCCTATAACTCCAGAATTTAAGAAATAAGGAATTGCAAAAGAATAAATACCGGTGATAATTGTAACCCAAATCATCAAAGTTCTACGTCTAATACGATCAGCGAGTTTTCCAGTGATGACAGTAAAAATTCCACAGAAAATAGCACCAACAATTTCGACTTGAAGAGCTTGATAAAATGGCAATTGCAGATGGTTTGTTGAGTAGCTTAACAAATATGCGGTGACCAAGTAAAACAAAACAAATGTTGCCATACCAGAAAATATTCCAAGAAATAGGATTCGTGGACATTTTAAAAAGACATCGATGATAGGAACTTTGACACGTTCTTTACTTTCAAGAGTTTTTTTGAATTGAACAGTTTCATTGATTGAAAGACGGACCCATAATCCTATAATCATAAAAACAACTGAAGCAATAAAAGGAATGCGCCATCCCCAAGCTAAAAGTTCTTCATGATCAAGGAAATGCAACAGACCTAAATAAACGGCAATAGATAAAAATAAACCGATTGGAACACCCAATTGGGGGAACATCGCGTACCAGCCGCGCTTTTCTGGAGGGGCATTTTCTGTTGCGAGCAAAACAGCTCCTCCCCATTCTCCTCCTAATCCCATTCCCTGTCCAATACGGCACAAGGTCAAGAGGAAAGGGGCAAACCATCCAGCGGTTTCATAAGTAGGAAGAAAACCAATAATGACTGTTGAAAGACCCATTGTGAGAAGAGAAGCAATAAGTGTTGCTTTCCTTCCAATTTTATCTCCAAAATGTCCAAAAACAATTGATCCAAAGGGCCTGGCAAAAAAGGCCGCTCCAAAGATCAGGAAAGATTGTAAAATGGCAATCTGATCATTTTGTGTTGGAAAAAACACATGAGGAAATATGAGAGCTGCGGCAGTGGCAAAGACATAGAAATCAAAGAATTCAATTGTTGGGCCAATAAGGCTTGCAAACAAAATGCGACGAGGGGAATTTCTGTTTCTTGTACCTTGCATTTCTAAGTTTATAGACATGAATAGAATGTCCCTTTCAGTATATGACAAATCAAATGATGAGTTAACTGACTATAATTATAAAAATTTCAAATCACTGTCGAGTCGATATTATGACGTTTCTTATATATTAGAACAATGATTATGGCTTGATGAGCATGAATAAGTGTTCTTTAGATTACCCAAGTTAAGTAGAATAAAGACACTGTTTTAAATGCTGTAGAGGAAGAAATATGTGGATATAAAGGCCGCTCTCATTAACATTACTGTTTCCTTTAATGTTTAATGCCATTTTTATCTATTGAGGGATCAATCTTATTTATAGACCAGCCTTTGGTATCTCAAAAATATTTTTCCATAGATGTAATTATAACACTTTTTAAGCGTATCAAAAAGAAATTAAACCTTTTAGTTGTGCATGCATTTTAAAACACAGGGTGTATATTTGATCTGTCAGAGTGTAGTCCATCGAATGCTTTATTATCTTAAAAAACATGAGGTTGAGCAATTGCATTGAGTTGTTTTGGTCTATGCACTTTTTTCTAAATGGGGGAATTTAAATTTGAAATTATGGAGTGTGAATAATGCAACGTAAATTGAAATTAAGTTTTTGTGCATTAATGACCAGTGGTTTTTTTGTCAAGATTGCGAGTGCAGATGGAGTAGCGACACCAAAAGAAAAGTTATTAACACCAGTAAGTATCAGTGAACATCTAGAAGAGACAAAAAAATTGTTATTGGAAGTGAGGGGATTAAAAGAAAAAAAAGGGGGATCAAAAAGGATAGAGAATAAACAGATAGTAGAAGGAAGCAAGTCTTCAGAAGAGGAAAGGGAGAGATTAGAAAACCTATTCTTTGAAGTACTCACAAATTCAATAATAAGTGATGGTGCTACTATCTATATTACTAATCAAGATTCTGAAGATTCTGAAATAAATAGCTTTAAATATGAAGATGCAGGCTATTCCATCAATAATACGGTTCAAGAAGGTGGAAAACTCTACATTGATGCAGCAAGTGTTAGCAGGGATACGACAATTGAGAGTGGTGGTATTGAATTCGTCCAAAATCTGAGCAGTTCAGAATATGCCACTGTTAAAAAAGGTGGTAAACAAATTGTTGAGAGTGGTGCAAATGCTGAGGGGGCTAAAATCTATGGTGGTGAGCAGATTATTTTTGGTAAGGGGGTTCTTGGAACTGGTTTGTTGCGTAAAGATAAGGAAAGTAGTGCTTATAACACCGAAATTTATGCTGAAGATGGAATCCTAGGACTACAAAGTGTCTATAGTGGGGGGATGGTTGTTGACACAAAGGTTATGAAAGGAGGTGTCCAGAATCTTGATGGTAAAGAGAATTTTAATAATGGATTCTCAGAAGATACTGATACAGCTGATACAGAAAATGAGGATTTTACAATCAATGAGGGGGCTTTTGCACTTAGTACCGAACTTTTTAAAAATGGTGCGCAGAATATCTTAGCAGGAGGGAATGCGAGCGAAGTTACTTTATATGATAGAGCTACTCAGAAGATATATGATTCTGGATACGCGGATAATCTAACAATTAATCACCAAGCACAATCATGGGTTTTTGCTGGTGCAATATTAGATAAGGATACAAATGTTAATGATTTTGGCAACCTCTATCTTTATGCTGGGAATGGTGAAGCTGTTACGGAAGTAGAAAATCTTATTTTAAATGGAGAAGATGCCAAGTTATACTCTATTGCAACTAAAAATAACGCTACTCTCTCTCAGGTTAATATCCAGAATTTAACTGGAAGTGGCAGAGTTATTTTTACATCTTTTGGGGCTGATAAGCATTACTCTAAGCTTAATATTGATGATCTATCAGGTTCTTTACATTTTGAGTTTAATGTCAACTTTGCCAAGCATCTTAGTGATTATCTTGTTATTAAAAAAAGTGGTTCAGGTTATCATACAATAAGTGTTACTGATTCTGGAGGTGAGGTTACAACCCCTTCCCACAAAAAGCTTAAATTAATTTCTGATCATAGTGGAAACGCTCATTTTACTCTGACAAATACTTTTGGTGAAAAAATCAGAGCTATTGATGCCGGAACCTACATGCACAGTTTGAAACATAGAAAAAATAAGAGCAATGGTAAAATTTGGTATTTAGATGCGAATTATGCTCTTGATGAGGAAAATACCTCTTTATTTTCTGATTTTAACTTGCAACCATCTGCGATGGCTTCATTATCGAATGATCTCACAGAACGCACAATTGAAAAGGGAATGATTGTTACGATTGCTGATCCTAGCTTTGATAGTAACAGTGAGAAAGTTGATAGCAATGGAGAGACTTCAATTAGTAATATAGTTAAAGATGCTGGAAAGCTTTCGGTTTATAACGGTGGTTTTAGCCTGTATACGACAATTCAAAGAGGCGGTACTGAACTTATTAGAACACAGGGTCTTTCACAGGATAGTACAGTTAAGAGAGGGGGAAAACAAAAGGTTGAAGATGGGGGGAAAGCTGAAGGGGCTCAAATTTACGGTGGTGAGCAGTTTGTTTCAGGAAAGTTTGATATCAAAGGTGAGATGGTAAGGAGTAGCGCCTATAACACTGTCGTTTCTGGTAAAAATGGAGTGCTAGGATACCAGAATGTGTATGATGATGGAGAGGTTTTTAGCACAAAGATCATGGAAGGAGGGGTACAAAATCTTTTTGTGGAAAAAGATCTAGACCATTATAGCAGTTTTGCATTTGATACGAAGATCTTTTCTGGTGGAGAACAACACGTTTTAGCAGGAGGAATCGCGATTGGTGTTCTCTTACAAGGGAATGCTTTTCAAGCAATAGATTTAGGAGGCTATGTAAAAGATTTAACGATTAAGGATCAAGCACAATCGTGGTTGCATTCTGGTGCAACATTAGAAGGAAACACCATGATTCATGATTCTGGACGGATTTATCTTTATGCTGGTGCTGAGCGATCTCATACTGAAGTAGAAAAAATTGTTTTAAATGGTAAAGATACCACATTATACTCTATTGCTTCCAAGATGGATGGTGAAAGCTCTCTGATTGAGGATCTAAGCGGGGATGGACGCGTTGTTTTTACTTCTACCGTGTTTAATCCACATTACTCTAAACTTGAGGTCGGTAATCTTTCAGGTAATTTACATTTTAGGTTTAATACTAATTTTGCAGAACAGCGCGGTGATTATCTTCTTATAAAAAAAGGAGCAGGTCATCACACCATCAGCGTTATCGATTCTGGTGCTGAAATGACCAATTCTCTTCTACAAAATCAGAACTTAGTTTTGGAGCTTGATTTAATTCATGATCAAAGCGGAAATGCGCATTTTACTCTGATAGATTTTGGGGGTGAAGAGATAGCTACTGTTGATAATGGAGTCTACATGTACGCTCTAAAGAAAAAAGATCATAACGGTGGAAAGATTTGGTCTTTATCGACATCATCTACATCGGAAAAAATTTCTACTCCTATCTTTTCTCCATCTCATACGGAGTTGCCTATAGATAACTCTTTTGAGCAAGAAAATACTGTTTCTCCTTCGGAAGATTCTATAGCCGATTCTTATACAGGTGATTTCAATTTTTATGCAGAGGATTTCATTACTGGTCTAGGTGAAAAAATTTTACAAAACTCCATACTTGGTGACAATAGCATAGTTTATATTGCTGGTGATGGAGAAACGGATGATTTTAAATTATCCATTAATAATACAGTTCCAGAAACTGCAACACTCTATGTTGAGACTGGTGGTTTTAGTAAGAATACAACAATTGAAAATGGTGGTTCAGAGATTGTAGGGGAACAGGGGATCTCAGAATTTACGATTATTTACGAGGGTGGAAAACAAAGAGTGGAGGGAGGAGGATCCGCATTGAGAGCTGAAATTTATGGTGGGGAGCAGCTTGTTTTCGGAGAGGGTTATGTAAATGGTGAAATTGTGGGGAGCAGCACTTATAACACGACACTTTATGGTCAAGGTGACACGCTGGGACAGCAGAATGTATATGATGATGGGATGGCTGTGGGAACAAAAGTGATGAGTGGAGGAATACAAACTCTTGCTAAATGGTTCGCAGATGATGATGATTTTGTACAAAAAAGTGGTGGCTTAGCCGTGAATACTGAGGTTTTCGCGGGTGGGGTACAGCGGGTATTAGCAGGGGGAGAGGCGGATATTGTGACTTTACACCGCCATGCTGCTCAAGAAGTTCATGCTGGTAGCATTGTAAAAAATCTAACAATTAAAGAAGGAGCCAATTCATGGTTTTTTGCTGGTGCGATGTTGGAAGGAAAAATAAAGATTCATGATTTTGGACAAGTCCATCTTTATGCTGGAAATAATAGCTTTTATACTGAATATAAAAATTATCAGACAACAGTAGACGATATTAATTTAGAGGGAGAAAACGCTAAATTATACTCTATTTCTACTGGATATGGAAACACAGAAACCTATATTAAGAAGCTAAGCGGTGTGGGAAATATTATTTTTACTTCTACAGAATCCAATTTACATTACTCTAAGCTTTATATTGATAATCTTTTTGGGAGTCTACATTTCGATTTTAATGTCAGCCTTGCAGAAGGAGAGGGTGATTATCTCTTTATCAAGAATGGCCGTGGTTCTCACACAATAAGTATTGTAGATTCCGGTATTGAAATTGTTGATCCTTCTTCAACAGAACTTGATTTAATTGTTGATCAAAGTGGAGGAGCACATTTTACTCTGAGAAGCTTTTCTGGTGCAAATGTTAAAACTATTGATGGCGGAACCTATATGTATGGTTTAAAACAGAGAATTGATGAGGATGGGGGTGAAAAAGTTTGGTATTTATCTGCGGTATTTATTGATAATGTTTCATTTCTCAACAGTTTGCCACGTAGTAGGAGTAGATCTACGTGGCATTTAAATCAAAATCAATCAGCTTCTTCTCTTTCAACTATTACAGTTACAAAAGAGCATGCTATTAAGTTGCTACATCGAAGAGAAAACCGCCAAAACTTAAGGCAAAAATCTCCAGCTTCTGTATCTCTAACTGTTTCAACTCTTGGAAGTCAAATTATTGAAGGGGCATATCCAGCAAGTTCTCTTCATTTTTCTGACGGAAAGCAACAGGCTATTGTTTCAGAATCTTCACAATCTTTAGCCGATCAAATGATTTTGCGTCCAGTTCATAAAGAACAGCCTTCTCCACAATTGAGAGAAACGCTTTCAGTTTCTCATTTTTTAAC
>NZ_JBHIMM010000011.1:0-57440 GCF_042194115.1 Bartonella sp. MR90HLJMH | reverse complement strand
CAAAGAGCAGTTGGTTGCAGCCTTATGGACAATTTACATGGTTGCAAGTTGAGGGTAAAGAAATCAAGTTATCGAATGACATGATAGGTGACATGCGTCCATTCACTTCATTACGCAGTGAGGTTGGCATATCTTTAGGATATGAATTTGGTTCTCGTATGGATTCCTCATCACTTGCGTATATTACAGCAGCATGGTTGCGTGAGAATAAAAATGACAACCATACATTGATTAATCAACGGCATTCATTTACCACTGACTTATCGGGTAATGCAGGTAAGTTAGGAATCGGTTTGAGCAGTTTAGTGAGTGAGAAGTTAAAGTTATATGGTGAGGCACATTATGTTAAAGGACGTAAAACAAAACAGTCCCTTCAGGGTATTTTAGGTGTACGCTATAGTTTTTAATTATATGGTTATTTTTTGATAGATCTCAATGTGTGTAGAAGGATTTTCAAACCTAGATCGGAGTATCTAGGTTCATCCTCTTTAAAGAAGAAGGCTTTCAAAAAGATATATTTTGCATGTTAGGCTTTTCTTATGATTCTTTATTGCTTCAATGATAAATTTGATGAGAGGCATTTAAGATTATGTAAGAAGGTTCAATATTTATTGAGAGTCGGTAGCGCATCTTTATGATGGGATGAGAAATTAAAGGTATTTCTATTAAAGTTTTTTTTATAATTCATTCTATATTTTTGAGAATTTGTGTAGATTTTTGCAGAGTCACTTGGCAAAGGGCTTCTTGCTCGCTATAGAAATGGCGAGAGAATGTTATAAATGAAATAAAGGTGGTTAAATGGCTTTAGAGCGTACTTTTTCGATGATTAAACCAGATGCAACCCGTCGTAATTTGACTGGCGCAATTACTAAAATGCTTGAGGATGCGGAGCTACGTGTTATTGCGTCTAAACGTGTCTGGATGAGCAAACGTGAGGCTGAAAATTTTTATGCTGTTCATAAAGAACGCCCTTTTTTTAGTGAATTGGTGGAATTCATGTCTTCTGGTCCAACCGTTGTACAAGTTTTGGAAGGCGAAAATGCAATAGCTAAAAACCGTGAAGTAATGGGGGCTACGAATCCTAGTGATGCAGAAGAAGGGACAATTCGTAAGGTTCATGCTTTATCGATTGGCGAAAATTCTGTCCATGGATCCGATAGCGCTGAAACGGCAAAAACAGAAATCGCTTTTTGGTTTTCTGAGGTAGAAATTGTTGGTTAATAAAGCGTTTATAATAATAAAGCGTATATAAGAAGCAAAAATCCGAAACACTATATTTCGGTTTTTTGCTTATAAGATTATAGACTTTTTTAAAAGCATACGGAGCATTCATCGTTTTTTTAGCTTTTTACTATTTTTTTGAAGAGCTTTTATCTACATGCCACCCTTACTTGTAATGTGCAAAAGAGTGTTTTATTGATTTATCATTAATAGATTTAAAATGAATCAATCTTATGCTACTCTCATCTCTTATTTAAGTACAAAAAGATAAATTATCATTATAAATCTCCATACTATTCATAGGATAACGTGTTTTAAACCTGCACGAAAATAATCCCATCCTGTCCACAATGTAAGGAGGGCAGCAATCCACAGCATAGTAATGCCAAACTCTACTGTGTAAGGAAAAATTTTATTACCGGCTGGTCCAGCTAAAAGAAATACAATAGCGATCATCTGTACAAAAGTTTTCCATTTTGCAAGACGAGAGACAGGAACACTAACTTTTAACTCAGCCAAATATTCACGTAATCCTGATACAAGAATTTCTCTGCAAAGAATGATAATAGCTGCCCATAGTGTCCACCCAGCGATGGTACTGTCTGCGGCAAGCAAGAGCAAACAAGCAGAGACGAGAAGTTTATCAGCAATTGGATCTAACATGCGACCAATATTGGATGTTTGTTCCCAAATACGAGCAAGGTAACCGTCAAGAAAGTCAGTAATGGATGCAACGATAAAAATGGACACAGCAATCCAGCGAGTGATATCACTTGATTGTAATCGCCCTTCTAAAAAAAAGCATGCAACAACCATTGGGACTGCGACAATTCGTGCATAAGTTAAAATATTTGGAAAAGAAAAAGTATGATTTTTCATGGAGCCATTTTTAGTTCTTGTGAAAGAGAATATATTTCCTAAACGTAACAAGGCAAAGGTTATGAAACAAGCCTATTTTTCATGAAAATGGTTATGAATTTTTTGTGCAATTGTCATAGAAATTCCCGTAACTTTTTTTAAATCTTCAAGTGAGGCACTAGCAATAGCCTTGGCACTTCCAAAATGATGAAGCAACGCACGCTTTCTTGTCGGACCGATATTTTCGATTTCATCAAGTGGGTTTTTGAATGTTTCTTTTTTTCGTTTTATCCTATGAGCTCCAATTGCAAAACGGTGTGCTTCATCACGCAGACGTTGCAAAAAATAGAGGATAGGATCACGTGGAGGAAGTGTAAAGGGGGGGATACCTTTTATAAAAAATCGTTCACGTCCCGCATGGCGGTCAACACCTTTGGCGATTCCAACAACTGTGAAGAGGTCATTTAATTGTAATTCAGCAAGTATTGCATGTACGCTGTTGATTTGTCCTTCACCACCATCGATTAAGATAAGATCAGGCCAAATGGGAAAAAGATCATTATCTTTTATGTCATGACTTCTATTTGACTGATCATGCTCTTTTATAAGGCGTGAAAATCTTCGTTTAATCACTTCTTTCATCATGCCAAAATCATCGCCAGGCGTGATATCTATTGAGCGAATGTTGAATTTGCGATATTGATTTTTAACAAATCCCATCTGACCAGCAACAATCATAGCCCCTACAGCATTTGTTCCCATGATATGAGAATTATCATAGACTTCTATCCGGCGTGGAGGAAAAGGTAGTTGGAATGTTTTGGCAAGACCTTGAAGCAATTTTGTATGAGTGGCTGTTTCAGAAAGCTTATGTTCAAGTGCTTCATGAGCATTGAGATAGGCATGATTAACAAGAGTTTTCCGTTCACCTTGTTTGGGTAAAGAGAGAGACACTTTGTGATTTGCTTTGAGACTCAATGCTTCTGTAAGAAGTGTCTTTTCTTCAATTTCTTCAGATAAAAGGATGCTTTTGGGAAGTGGTTTATCATCGTAAAATTGGGCAAGAAAACTCGCTAAAATTTCAGTACAGGAAAAAGAGGGATCTGCTTTAGGAAAATAGGCACGATTTCCCCAATTTTGCCCCATGCGAAAAAAGAACACTTGAATACAGGTCATTCCTTCTTTTTGCGCAATTGCAAATACATCCGCTTCTTTTATCGTTTGAGGATTAATACCTTGATGGCTTTGTATATGAGAAAGGGCTGATAAGCGGTCACGATAGGAAGCTGCTTGTTCAAAATCAAGATTTTCTGCGGCTTTATGCATAGCTTGAACCATATTGTTTTTAACAGATTGATCTTTTCCCGAAAGGAACGCTTTTGCTCCCCTCAGCAGTTCTTTATAATCATTGTCACTAATTTCATGGGTACAAGGTGCAGAACATCGCTTAATTTGATAAAGCAAACAGGGGCGTGTACGGTTTTCAAAAACTGAATCAGTACAGGTTCGTAATAAGAAGGCGCGTTGTAAAACATGAACTGTTTGTGTCACTGCACCAGCAGAAGCAAAAGGACCAAAATAGTGAGCTTTTCGTGTTCGGGCACCACGATGTTTGTAAAGTCCAGGCGCTCGATGATCATCTGTAATCATAATATAAGGGAAACTTTTATCATCACGTAGTAATACATTAAAATGTGGATGCAATCTTTTGATGAGATTGGCTTCTAAAAGGAGTGCTTCTGTTTCTGTATGGGTGACGATAAATTCCATATGATATGTTGCGCGAATCATGCGGGTAATACGATTATTGTGTCCCTGTTCACGTGTATAGTTTGAAACGCGTTTTTTGAGATTACGAGCTTTGCCAATATAGAGAATATCACCATTTTTACCAATCATCCGGTAAACCCCTGGCTTATGCGGAAGGTGTCTAACAAACTCTTGTATGAATTTTACACCTTGGAATTGATTTTTCTCATTACTTTGATTGGCATTATTCCATGTAATGTTAGAGAGAAAAGAAAGCTTTTCCCGCTCATTTTTCGGACAATTTGTATTATTTTTCAGGACCATTCCGTTTATTAAGAATATGTTTTTTGTTTAATATATGAAATATTCTTTTTTATTAAATAATGATTATTTATATCCTTATAATTTTTTCTATAAATAACATCTTATAGCATAAGAGTATGATTTTAGAGAGCCGATTTTTCATAAAAAATATGAGAGTTGTTATTCTAAAACAGCTTTATGAATTTGCCCAATTTATTCATTAAAATGATTGGAATAGGAAATTCATGATGATTAAGAAGATAGACGTTCTAAAAGGGAAAAAATTAATTCACGCTGATCGTTATTAGCTTATCATTATAACGTGTTGATATTATTCAAAAAATCAAAGAACTTTATCATTTAATGCGTTTGTATCTTACAACATGATATTTGATTTAGAAAAAATACAGAGAAAGATCTAACATAATAGATGTTCTTTTTGAAGCCACTTATGCGTTATTTGGGCATTTTCATCTTGTCCCAGGCGATTGATAAGAAAGGGGCTGAGTTTTTTCATTTCTTCTTCCAAAAGGTAGGGAGGGTTAATAATAATCATACCACTTCCATTCATTGTCGGTGGACTTGAACTTTTTCGGATACGCATTTCAAGCTGTAGAATCTTAGGAATTCCTGTTTGATAAAGCGCGTGAAGAAAACTTTCAATTTCTTTGTCATATTTAACAGGATACCATAAAGCGTAGATCCCTCCAGAAAAGCGACGATAGGCTTTCGTTAATCCCTCAATAAGGCGGAAAAATTCTCCAGTTTTTTCAAAGGGAGGGTCAACAAGGATAAACCCACGTTTTTCTTTTGGTGGTACATGAGCATTTAAGGAAAGCCAACCATCTAAATGCAGAACTTTTGTCTGATAATCTCCGGCAAAGTTTTTTGCTAAAATATGATAATCTTCATTGTGCAATTCTATTGCGGTGAGGCGATCTTGTTTCCGTAATAATTGACGAATAAGAACAGGAGATCCAGGATAAAATACAATTTCTTTTTCCCCTTTATTGAGGGCATCAATGATATTACACCATGGACAAAGGAGTGCTCTTAAATCTTCTGGGAGAGGAGTTGAAAAAAGTCGTTGGACACCTTCGCGATACTCTCCTGTTTTATGTGCTTCTAAAGAAGAAAGGTCATAAATACCGATTCCAGCATGCGTATCTATAACGCGAAAAGCTTTTTCTTTGCGTTTGAGATATTCTACAATGCGAGTGACAATAATGTGTTTAAAAACATCAGCAAAATTGCCAGCATGATAAATATGCCGATAATTCATGGAATAAACTCTATCATATGTATAACTGTACCGGATTATTAGCATAGAATATTAGTGAAGTTTGTTAAAAAAATTAAGGTTATCTTTCAAATTCATTCATAAATTTACTTGTTTAAAGATTAAAGAATTTAAAATGCTTGATAAAAACATTATTACATTTATCAGTTTTTTTAGCGAGCGTAAAATTATGGATAGAGCAATAAAGTGCTGGTATTATAGTGATAGATTTTTGTAAAAGTGTGGATGAATCTCATTGGTTTAAGCGGAGCCCAAGCTTTACATTATACACGCTAAATGGCTAGATTATTGTGTATGGTGCTAAAACAAAACTTTTGAAAAGTGATATGCTCTCTGCAAGCGATCTCAATAAAATGAGCGATTTTTAACTAAAGTAAATAGGTTTATCTATTTCTAACACTGTATTATCTAGCGGCTTTATGAGATAATCTTATAAAAAGACTAGGATAAGAAATTCTTTTACATGGATTATGCTTCGATTCCATGCTTTTGATTGAATGTAATTTTCTATTAATGCCTATTCTGTTTTCAATACTGAGATAAGTTAAGCACATGATATTATGAGAACGCATGCCCAGAATCCGGAGACTTGTAATAGTTAGGGCATGCAGCGGTTCAAAGAGCTGGTTATATGGAGGTATTTTACTGAATAAAGGCGCAAGCTGGTACCATTTTTATTTTTTAGCAGTATTGCCATACCTCTTGGCCACTTGACCTGATTCATAAAGTGCATTTTTACTCTTTCCGCTAATAGTTTTTATCCACACGACAGATATTTAATTGAATGCGATGATGGCTTATATTTCGTATTGTATATGGAATAATGGATGATAAAATTCCCACCAACGCAAAGAATAAATATTATGCGTAAGATGATAGTTTTTAAAGAGACTGATGATGTTTCAAGAAAGTTTTTTAGAGATTTTTCTTTCTGATTTTTTTTAATTAAATACGTAAAATTTTTTACAGCATGTTATGATCTTTATCAGTAACGGATAATTTGGAGGAAATGTTTGTAATGATACGTACAACTTTGTTTAAAAGGAAAGACATGAGCTATAGTATTTACAGGAAGATGAGTAACCTAAGAGATCAGATGGAGTTATTTTAGAAAAGTTTTTAAGCCTTTTGAATTTTGTATGAAGCGGTTTATCATTTTTGAATGGTTTGTGTTATAATACGCTAAAAAGGGATGAGAGGATAAAAAGTTCTTTTGCAATAAAAGCGTGTGATTGCTTTTAAGTTAAGAAGAAAATATATAAGTAAGATATTATATTTGATACATTCTTCAGAGGAAGCATGAATAAATGAAATCGAATTTACAAGCATAAAGTTAGAGAGAGTAATGGGTAATATTTTTTCACCAACGCATTTAATTATAATTTTACTGATTATCTTTGTGCTTTTCGGTCGCGGTAAGATTTCTGAATTAATGGGCGATGTTGCTAAGGGAATTAAAGCCTTCAAAAAAAATATGAAGGAAGAAGATGACGGCATTGAGGATAAAGTTGAAATGGCTACTACTTCCCAAATAGTTGATGTAGAATCTCAACAATCTCAGCCGTTATCGGTAAAACATGTAACAGCGCGCAGAAAGGCTTCTTCTGCTTCTAAAAGAAGCAAAACATCTGTTGCTAAAAAACAGCGTGTCAAATAACAAAAACGTAATCATCATTGTGCGTTATTTTTTGATGAGGAAGTCGAATTAAGAGATGTTTGGGATTGATGGACCAGAGTTTGTCGTAATCTTACTTATTCTCATCATTGTTGTTGGACCGAAAGATTTACCTAAAATATTAAAGACAATAGCAAAGGTAAGAGCTCATATGTGTTTAATGGCAAATGAACTTCGTCATCAGTTTGAAGATGCAATAAAACAAATCGAGCTCGACGATTTGCAAAAAACATATTCGGATACTAGCGATTCAAGCAAGAAGTTGACAGAGACTTTTGATCCCATTCAAAATACATTAGAAGATATCCACGATAATTTGGATGTTAAGGCAACACACCATAAATCAGAAAAAGGTAAAGAATTTTTGGAATGCGATCACAACGTAACCAATAAAGATATGACAGGATCTATAGCTTCTAAAGATAAAGAAGATGTGTCATGAATGTTAACAAAGACGAAGTTGATGCCCATATGGCACCACTTTTGGAACATTTAATTGAACTTCGTCAGCGAATTATTGCTGCCTTGGTTGCATTTATGATCGCTTTTATGATGTGTTTTCTTGTTAAAGATTATATCTTAAATTTTTTACTATGGCCATATCAGTGGGCAATGAAAATAGCAGGGGGTAATCCTGAGGGTATTCGTTTGCAATCAACGCAAGTATGGGAAACTTTTTTAACGAAGATGAAGCTTTCTGCTTTTGGGGGAATTATTTTATCTTTTCCCTATACGGCTTTTCAGTTTTATAGTTTTATTGCACCAGGGCTTTATAAAAATGAGCGTATGGCTTTTTTACCATTTCTCATTGGGGGGCCTATTTTATTTTGTATTGGGGGAGCGTTTGTTTATGGTCTATTGGCGCCAATAATACTATGGTTTAGCCTTTCTCAACAATTTCTTCCAGATGTTCATTTAAAAATAGAGTTTATAGTGCGTATTTCTGATTATTTGGGCTTTATGACATCCTTTATCCTAATTTTTGGTTTGATTTTTCAATTACCTCTTGTCATCAGTCTTTTAACAAAAGTTGGATTTTTAACGTCTCATGATTTGGTGTCTAAACGAAAATGGGCTATTTTACTCTCTTTTATCATTGCGGCAATCATAACGCCGTCGGATTTTTTTACGATGTTTGCAGTGGCTTTACCAACGATAGCACTTTACGAGATTTCAATTTTAATTGCTTACAGTATAGAAAAGAGAAGAAAATCCGCTTAAGAAAAGTGTATAATCTTATGCGACAAGAAATGAATAAAAACAATATAAATGAGGAATTTTTATGCTTGATATTAAGTGGATTCGTGACAATCCTGAGAAATTAGATAAAGCACTCGTAAGTAGAGGTCTTGAGCCACAAGCTGAAAGGTTAATACAACTTGATCTTGCACGTCGGTCGCATATTGCTAAGGTGCAATTGGCGCAGGAACGTCGCAATGCGGTTTCAAAGGAAATAGGACAGGCTTTAGCGGTATCTGATCAGCAAATGGCTGAAAGCTTTAGAGCTGAAGGTGAAGAGATTAAAGTCTTTCTTTCCTCTGCAACAGCGGAAGAAAAACAGCTGACGGAGAGTCTTGAGAAAATTCTTTCAGCACTTCCAAATATTCCATTAGATGATGTTCCAGAAGGTAAAGATGAAAGTGATAATGTCGTCATTCGACATTTTGGTACACTTCCAACATTTAATTTTACACCAAAGGAACATTTTGATCTTGGTCAAGATCTCAAGCAGATGAATTTTGAACGAGCTAGTCGTTTGTCTGGAACACGTTTTACAATACTTTCAGGGGCGTTAGCACGGCTAGAACGAGCATTAGGCCAATTTATGCTTGATGTGCATGTCAATGAGCATGGTTATACAGAAGTCTCAATACCTTTTCTTGTTCGTGATGAGATTGTTTACGGAGCAGCACAATTGCCGAAATTTGCTGAAGACCTTTTTCGTACAACAGATGGTCGATGGCTTATTTCTACAGCAGAAGTGCCATTAACCAATTTGGTCAACGATGAAATTCTTGAAATATCAGATTTACCACTGCGATTTTCTTCTTTATCTCCCTGTTTTCGTTCAGAGGCGGGAGCAGCCGGTCGTGATACGCGCGGTATGTTGCGTCAGCATCAATTTTGGAAAGTTGAAATGGTCTCAATTACCAGTGAAGAACAGTCTTTAATTGAATTAGAACGTATGACGGAATGTGCAGAAGATATATTAAAACGACTTGGTTTGCCTTTTCGCACAGTGGTTCTTTCTACGGGTGATATGGGGTTTGCAGCACGTAAAACCTATGACATCGAGGTTTGGCTTCCTGGTCAAGAATGTTATCGTGAAATTTCTAGCTGTTCAGTTTGTGGAGATTTTCAAGGTCGTCGTATGAATGCGCGTTATCGTAAAGAAGGCGATAAAAAATTGCATTTTGTTCATAGCCTTAATGGTTCTGGTACAGCTGTTGGACGTTGTCTTATTGCCGTGCTTGAAAATTATCAACAGGCTGATGGATCAATTATTGTTCCAGATGTTTTACAACCTTATATGGGAGGCATGCGTTGTATTACTGCTTAATTTTACGAAAGGAGAGACAATATGCGTTTATTGCCAAGAGGTGATGATATGCAAACGCAAGTTTTTGCCATTTTAAAAGAAGCAGTTTGTCAGTATGATAAAAGTGCACCTCCATTGGAGATTGAATGATACTATGGGGCAAAAGGGTATTTTACAATTTCGTGAGGAGTTAGCCGCTCTTGTACTGAAAATGCGTAGCAAAGGCATTGATGACGTGCGATTTTTTTCGGCATTAGAGAAAATTCCGCGTCAACAGTTTGTTTCTGCTCCTTGGTTTAATAGTGCTTATGATAATAAAGTTATTCCCCTTGAGTGTGGTGAATATATGGAACGTTTGGAAGAACAACTCTTAATTCTTTCGGCATTATCGTTGAAAAAAAGGCATCGCGTTTTAGAAATCGGTACAGGATCTGGTTTTTGTACTGCGCTTATGGCATGTCTGAGTGACCGTGTGACAACGATTGATCGTTATAAAACGCTTGTTGATTTGGCACGCCAAAAATTTCAAACTTTAGGAATTGAAAATATTATTATACGGCAGATTGATGGAAGTCATAGTGTGACAGGTTTGGGATCATTTGATCGCATTCTTATTTGGCCATCACGTTTTGATGAACCCAAGGAATTTTTAGAACTTTTAGCTGAAAACGGAATTCTCATTCAGGCGATAGGACCTGACGAAGGGGTACAAGCGGTGACGCGCTATACAAAAATTGGTAGTCGATTTGAGTGTTTAGAACTGTTTCAAGTGCGTTACCAACCTTTTATTAAAGGCATTGCGGAGATACTTTAATTTTTAAAAGTTAAGAAATAGCCGCAAATAGCCTACGTTAAATTCATTTTGATCTTATATAAAGATATTTATGAATAAAACATCTCATTTTAACTCTTCGGTAATTTAAAAAAGCTTTAATGGAGTGAGTTGATTATTGATGAGTGAGCAAAACGATGCGTTTAAAAGCTTTGGATAATATTTTCCAGCATAATTTTCAGAGAATAACTTTTTTAGCGGTGGTAACTATTGTTGCTGGTTGTAGTTCTGGTACACAGCGTTTTTCCAATATTGTCTCTCATCGTACGGTATCATCTCAATCAAATATATCGAGTACTATGTCTACAGATCCGCGAATGCTATCGTACGGTAGCGGTATGATACAAAGCACTGAATTGCCACCTGTGGAATCAAGCGATGATTCGTGGGGAGATGACAATTCTCCCTATAATTTTCCACATCAAGGTAGGATAACTTCTTCTGATGGTCGCGTTATGGGAGTCCCTCCACGTAATCTTGGAACACTTTCCCGTTCACAAATGGATAAATCTCCTATTTTTCGGCGGAACTCTTATATTGTCCAGAGTGGAGATACACTGCTCAGTATTGCACGACAAATAGGGGTTAGTGTTGAGGCATTAAAATTAGCAAATGGTATAAACAGCAATTCCATTTATATCGGTCAGGTACTTGTTGTTCCAAGCAGGCGTACATTAGCAGCTTCAAATGCACACACTAATAACGATTGGGCAGTGTCAAAAACAGAATCTGCATTCCAATCTCAAGTGATGTCCTCTATAAAAAACAAGAAGTCCTCTCCTATATATAAAGCGCCTGTAACAACGCCCCCTTCTGCAAAGATGAACAAATCAAGTTCTGAGAAAAGTTTTTCTAAACAGATGACGCAATTGAATCATGAGACTGGTTTATCAAGTACTGTTACGAATACCGATAATATGACGACTCCGCAAGCCACAGGAATTTCTAAGATGCGTTGGCCAGTACGAGGGCGTTTATTAAGCCAGTTCGGTCAAAAAAAGGGAACAGTAATGAATCGAGGAATAGATATTGCAGTGCCGGAAGGATCTTCGGTAAAGGCGGCAGAAAATGGTGTTGTTATTTACGCGGGAGATGGATTAAAAGAGCTTGGTAATGTTGTGATGATTCGACATGAAAATAATATTATCACTATTTATGGATGTAACAGTAAGCTTGTTGTTAACAAAGGACAAAGGATAAGACGTGGTGATGAGATTGCTAAATCTGGTGTTTCAGGAAATGTTAAAACGCCACGTGTCTATTTTGAGATGCGTAAGAATTCATTACCTGTTGATCCCCTTAAATATTTAGAAAACTAATTTATTGATGATTTTTAAATTTAAATAGTCTTATAGTTTATAGAAACTTCATGAAAAACAATTGATTTTCTTAAATCAATAACACTGCAGCAAAAAAATCATTGCTTTAAGGAGAGCAGTTCGTTGGGGTCGTTAGATATTACCATCTTTGTGTCTATGAAAGTGTAAAACAATAGTATCATACTTATTTGTCAGCTTTCAGTGTTTCAACGGCTCTTGCATTTGAGAGAAGCATGAAAAGAGATATTTCACGCCTTTCTTAAAAAGTTTTTATCTACAGGCTCATTTCATATGTGAGACGTGCAAAAAAATCGTTTTGATTAATTCAGAGGGTTTGAAATGAGAGCATTTTACTGTATTTATGTCTGTCATTCGATATCAAAAACGATAAATTATCTATATAAATTAAAGTTTTTTCATTAGAAAAATTATCTTGTATCATTTATTGAGTTAGTGAAAAGGTTTACATTGTAGGATATATAATAGGGAAAAATGAATCTATTTTTAAAGATTTTTCTCATTGTATTTTGGTATTCTGTCTCTTAAGGATTTATTGCATTTTTGTAAAGCTGTGATTAGATTATGTAGTTATTGCTTTTTATAATAAATTCTTTAAGAATTTTTTCTGAATCGGAATTTTATTTTAATAGAGTGGGGAATACCTGAAGTTTAACTATAGGAGATAAAAATGTTTATTACGAACGCTTATGCTCAAGTTGCAGGCGATGTTTCCGGTGGATTTTCATTTGTTAGCGCTGTCCCACTCATTTTAATTTTTGCAATTATGTATTTTTTTATCATTCGTCCACAGCGTACCCAAATGAAAAAACGCCAAGAAATGCTTAATGCAGTACGTCGTGGTGATACAGTTATAACGGGTGGTGGTATTATCGGCAAGGTTACGAAGGTTCACGACGAGAGTGGTGAATTAGAGGTTGCAATTGGTGAGAGTATGAATATTCGTGTTATTCGCTCAACATTAGCTGATGTGCGCGTTAAAGGTGAGCCGATTGCAGAAAAAAAATCAAAGCTTAATGCTAAAGCAGAAACATCACAAAAGTCTAAATCTAAAACGACAACGAAAGAAAATATGAGTGTCTCTAAAGAGAAAAAAGCTATATCAAAAGAAAATGAATCTTAAGGTGTAATGGCAGTTTATTACATTTTTTAAGCATTTTTATAAAAAGCTTGGCAAGATCAAGACAATTTCATTGGAAAAGTGGCTTTTATAGTGGATACAGAAAATCGAGTTTTTGTTTCCTTGAGATTATTAAAATAGTTGCTTTATTTATAGAATATTACGCAATTTTTTTCTGTTTTTTAAACAAGATCATTGTTTCTATAAAAAGAAACTTGTGAGTAAATAAACTGAGAAAACTTTTTAAAAGGTAGATTTATTTAAGCAGGTAGAGCATTTGATCGCGGTTTATTATCAAATTTTCATATACTTGCTGTATGAGAAGATTAAGGTTTTATATAAAATTTTCACTTCAATACTAGGCTATGGTTAACATATCAATGTTTGTATCAGTCTTCCTTTAATTTTTATGGTAAGAAGTAGCAAAGACAAAAATAAAGGGTGCTTTTTCATGTTCGATGCAATTCAAATTCGTGAAGCACATTTTCCAAGTCGCGCACCTATTGATGCTTATGGAAATGGTGGATTTCGTTTTGCTGATATGTCTCATAGAGGTTCTATTATTTGTGTACCATCGGGTATTTATGGTATTGACATGGCAGGGCCTATTCCCACTCAAGGGGATCTATCTCGTATTTTAGAAGAAGCTTCTGAAATCGAAGTTTTATTAATAGGTACTGGAATTGAATTATTGCGATTACCTGAAGAGTTACGGGTGCTTTTATGGGAAAAACGTATTTCATCAGATACAATGAGTACGGGAGCGGCGGTGCGTACATTTAATGTTTTATTGGCTGAAGATCGCGCTGTTGCGGCATTATTATTTGCGGTAGAATAGAGTATTGTTTAATAAAACAAATGCTCTCGTCTAGTATGAAAGACTTGTGTGATTATTTTACTGCGCCGTAAAATACCGTCGTTTAAAGTGGTGATAGAAGGGGAATAAAATATACATAACTTAACACATTAAGTGTTTTTAAATACAGTAGCAAGTATTCAGGGCAGAGCTTGTTCGTAGTTCAATGAATCACATGAGTGATCAACTCTTGGCACTTGAGACAGTTCATAGGAGGCATTTTTAATTCTTTCTTATACAGTTTTTACCTACAAGTCAGCCCCGCTTGTGATATGCAAGGGAATAGTTTTGATTGATTCAACATGGAATTGGTTTGAAATGCAAGCATTCTACGATATTTGAGATTCTAATTTAACATATAAAACAATGAATTATCATTATAAATAAATGCGTTGATAGTAATAGAAACTCACCGAGAGCAATTGGATTTTTTACAAATTGGTATTGGTAAGAATCTTTGTTCTTTAGTATGGGGAGGAGGTCAATGATTTGATGAAGTTTTTGTGATCAGTGTATTTTTTATAAAATAACATTGTCATCTATTCAGTAAAAAGTGTTTTGCGTTGTTTGTTATTCTAAGTTTCACTATGCATGTTACGATTAGTTTTTAGCTTTTTTTACTGCAAATGAAAACTTGAAGTCCGATAAGACAAGTTTTATCAGAAAAGTTATTTATTTAATTTTTTTCTTTCTAAAACGAAAAGTGACTAGAAAAGAAATTTTAATTCATAATACAGTTAAGAGACACATTTAAAAATCTTATTTTCTGAACTGTATTTGCTTATCCCTCATTTTTTAATATGAATAAAAAGAGGATATTAATTTCATTACTAAAAAAGGGACGTTAATAGGTTTAAATGATAGGCTCTCTTCCTTATTGTCTTGATATTTTACGTACCATAGATCGTGATCGCTATATATCGGTTTTATTTGCGCCTAAAAAAAAGCGCCAAGCATTGGCTGCTCTTTATGTATTTAATGCTGAAGTTTCTCGTATTCGCGAAAGTGTACATGATCCACTCATAGGAGAAATACGGTTACGTTGGTGGTATGATTCTATTGCTCATGGTGAAATGCAAACGAGTGGAAATAATCCGATTTTGAGTGATTTATTGAAAGCAATAACTCTTTTTAATTTACCTAAGACAGCTTTTTTACGTTATTGTAATGCACAAATTTTAGATCTTTATCACAATCCAATAGAAACACTTCATGATCTAGAGCATTATTGTGGTGAGACAGCAAGCATAATTTTACAGCTTTCTTGTCAGATATTAGATCCTGATACTGCACAAGAGTTTACAGATATCTATGAACATGGAGGGATTTCTCAAGGATTAAGCGGTGTATTGCGTCTTTTATCATTCATGCAATCACGATATCAATATTATTTACCTACTGATATATTAAAGGCTGTAGGAGTGAATAGGGAAGATTTGGAATCTCATCGTCTCAGTGATCAACAAAAGGATCGTATTGTTGAAGCTATGGTAGCATTATCGCGCGATCATTATACCAAATTTTACGAGTATTCTTGTGCTTTACCTAGAGTTCTTAAGCCAGCTTTTCTTCCATTGGTCATTGTTCCAGCTTCTCTTCAAAAAGCTATACAGCTGGGTGCTGCAATTTTTCAAGAGAGTGCAACGTTGCCATTGATATATCGCTATTGGTTGATAACAAGGGCAGCAATAAGCGGCAATTTTCCAAAGATATTGTAAAAGAATATTAGCACGTTGAAATGCGTAACATATAGACTGATTTTCTCATATGAAAATAAAAGGAGCTATGGTGTTTCCAAACCATTTTTTTGTTATAAAAAATGTTGATGTTTTGGTTGTTATGAGCGCAAAAGAATAAGAAATTTTATGAGAGAAGTTGTCTTGGCAGTCTATGAGTTTATAAAAAACTCTTATTTTTGAGAAATCATAATTGATGACTGTTATGATTTATGAATATATTGATTTATAATGATAATTCGTTTTTTCTCATATTGAATGAGAGTCTTGAATAGAAAAAGATTTCTTCATTTTTATAATGAATTTTAAAAATAGTTTTTTGTATACTATAAGTTGGGTGTGTAAATGAAATCATTTAAAGAAAAAGCAATACGCTCCTTATGAATGAGTATTAAGAGTAGCAATATGATAAGCTATAAATGAATGACGATAGGGATGACATTTATAGCTTAATGGGTATAGCTTAGTGTGCGACAAATTTTACAACCTTTGGATGGATAATATTTTTTAATGCGTTGCAAAAACGACTCTACATTCCATTGACTATTTTCTCGCAAATCCATACATGCACTGATTTGCGAGAGAATTAATCATTATACAAATGTTGATCCTAAGATATGCAAACAAGAGACCTATCTTACCTCTTCAACTATAGACGAAGAGCTGATGGAAACTTTATCAAATAAGTTCTTTAAATTATGTACAACCTTTTTATTGGAGAGCGTTAAAGATCTGATTATAATTTGTGCTATTAATTTCCAAAGGATGTTCTTTATTGGCAATTTGTAGCATTTCTAGCTTGAGATCTTCTCTTATCATCATATCTATATTGGCGCGGACCTCAGTTGAAAGAGTATGAGGCGTGATATCTTTAGGCATGGTGACAGTCTTTATTTGATAAATGATACGGTTTGTTGCAAGTGGACCTTTTATGATGCCATAATGACCTTTGGGAGCAGAAAATAATGCTTTAATCCCTTCAACGCCAAGAGGGTCAGATGAGTCTTGACGCCGGAGGGCTGGTGTTGTTTGTTTTGTAACACCAAGGGTACGAGCAAGAGCAACAAGACTTTTTCCTTCCGTGAGCTGTTTGAGAGCATTTTGAGCTTTTTCATCAAGAAGACGTTGAATTTCCTCACTTTTCCATTGAGAAAGAACATCTAGCTTAGCCTCTTCAAGTGTTTTATCGCGGGCAGGAATAATTTTATCGACCTTATACCAGAGATATCCACCATTTTGAAAAGAGAGAGGATCAAGATCGACTCCTTCATTTGATTGATAGATGGCATTCAGTAAAATATCTTTTTGAGGTAAATCCGTGAGTGCTGCACCTTCAAGCGTTTTTCCCGTTTTATCAATGGTAATTGTGCGCAAAGATAACTTGTATTGGTCAGCTAGCTCTTTGAGAGAAGCACCCTCAAAACGAGCATTTTCAATGGCTACATAATTGTTACGGATATCATCAGTAGCACGATTTTTGGCAAGTGTTTGGCGAATATTTTCTTCGACCTTTTCAAAAGGAAGAGAGCTTGAGGGTTCAATATGCGTGACGCGAATGATAATAGGTCCCTGTAAGTCATTTATCACAGTACTGACTTGGCCTTGTTGAAGTTCAAAAATTTCAGAGGCTAGATGACTAGGAAGTTCATTTTCTGCGAGAGGACCTTTTTTTATGTCATTAAGAGTCTTGTTTTCAGCTTTTACCAGTTCATCAAAACTCAATCCATCAGCTATTTTTTTTGCTGCATTATCGGCTTCTTCACGTGAGGGGAATTGCAGTTCCTCGAATGTACGCTTTTCAGGCGTTACAAAACGTGAAGCATTTTGTGTATAATAGGCTTTTGCCTCATCTGTTGAGATATCTTTAGGTTTTACAAAATCATTAAGTTCCATAGATAGCAAAGAGACAGTGCGGTATTCTGGAGCACGAAATTGACTTTGATGTGTTTTAAACCATTTTTGTAGTGTTTCGTCATCAGGATCAGCAATTGTTTCCTTTTCTTTTAGATCAATAACGAGATAATCAGCAATACGCATTTCTCCTTGATAAAGAGCAAGTGCTTTATAAAAGAGATTTGGTGCTTTCATATCAGAGAGTAAAGCTGAAATAAGTTGGTTACGCTTTTCTTGTTTGGTGTAATAATTAAGAAAAGCACTTTCACTAATACGTAAATGCTGAAGATAGTTATAAAACAAATTTTTATCAAAAGTGCCATTTACTTGGAACATCTTATCAGAACCAATCGTATGAGCTATCGTATCTTTTGAAAGACTTATTTTCATTTTACGTACTTGTTCATCAAGCAATACATTTTGTTGTAATTGATTAAATACAAAAGCAGGAATTTGGTATTGCTGCATTTCATTTGCTGTAAACATTCGTCCAAGATGAGCAGCATATGCTAAACGAGCGCTTTGATCGGCAAGTGCAAGACGATAATCATCGACAGTTACTGTGGACTTTCCAGAAGTAATAAGATCTCTTTCACTTTTTTTGTGTAATTGCGGTATTCCCCATAGAAGAATGAAGCATAAGAGTAAAATAGCAAGGAAAATTCTAGAAATCCAAGAATTTGTAGCATTTCTTATGATGTCAAGCATTGTTCAAGTCCATTTTTAATGTGAATTATTATCAAAGCTAATGGAATTTGCAATAAAGAGATGAAAGATGCAAGCTTTAAAGACTTGCTTTCATGTTATAATTTGGTAACTACAGATAAACAATGTATTGTAAGAGCTCTTGAGGTGAAAATATGTCTCCAAATACTCGGCCTTTTCTTGCTGGAAATTGGAAAATGAATGGAACGAGTGAATCGCTTGGAGAGTTGCGTGCTATTGCTACAGGCGTTAGCTCTGATCTCAATCATCTTTTTGAGGCGCTTATTTGCGTCCCAGCAACGCTTTTATCTCGTGCTTCTGATATGCTGGATGGTGAAAATCTCCTTTTGGGAGGACAAAATTGTCATTTTGATGATCATGGTCCCTATACTGGAGATATTTCAGCTTTTATGCTTAAAGAAGCAGGAGCAAGTCATGTCATTATTGGGCATTCAGAACGTCGTACAGTGTATCAGGAAAATGATGCGATTGTCTGTGCCAAAGTGCAAGCTGCGTGGCGAGCAGGTCTTGTGGCCCTTGTGTGTATTGGTGAAACATTGGAGGAGCGTAATGATAATAAAGTGCTGGATATTCTCACGCAGCAGCTTGAAGAATCTTTACCAGATGATGCAACAGCAGAGAATACCATTATCGCTTATGAACCTGTTTGGGCGATAGGCACCGGCAATACAGCGACTCCAGAAGATATTGCAAAAGTACATCATTTCATTCGTGATAAGGTGCGTTCTCGTTTTAGTGATGAAGGCAATAAGATACGTCTGCTTTATGGTGGGTCCGTAAAGCCATCCAATGCATTTGAGCTTTTAAGCATTCCTCATGTTAATGGTGCTTTGATAGGTGGAGCAAGCTTAAAAGCGATTGATTTTTTAACTATTTGCGATGTTTGTCGTAAACTATAGTAGAGAAATTTGAGTTTCCCCTTGGATTGTGTATTATTTATGTGTAAATAGCTATGAAAGAGTTATTTGAAGAGCAGGGTTTATGCAAACAGTACTTATAATTATTCATTTGTTGATTGTGATTACTTTGGTTGGTGTTATATTAATCCAACCTTCAGAAGGTGGTGGGCTAGGTGTGAGTAATAGCTCAGGGTTGATGAAAACTCGTGGATCTCGAAACCCTTTAACACGTTTGACTGCTATTTTAGCCTGTTGTTTTTTTGTTGTGTCTATTGGGCTTACCGTGGTGGGTAATATATCAAATTCTAGTTCTGATATTTTAAAGCGTATACCGGTTAATTCAGAGCAGAATTCTACCAATAAAGCCTCAGAATCAGTCCCATCATCAGATGGTGAGTCTTCCCCTTCTATTCTTGAACAGCTAGGAGGCAATTCGAATTCTCCGCAGGAACAGAAACAGTCCACAAATCCTGAAGCAGAAAGCCCAGTTCCACCGGTTCTTGAAAACACAGTTCCGGATAACAGTACGAAATAGTTTTTTAAGAAAATATAGACTTTTTAAAAGGTGATTTTTTCACCTTTTTTATTTTAGAAGAAAAATTGTTTCTTTTTGCATTTTTTGCTGGAAAAATCATTATAAATTGCTTATCACCATAAGCCCATGGCACGTTATGTTTTTATTACTGGTGGTGTGGTTTCTTCCCTTGGAAAAGGCATCGCAGCGGCGGCGTTAGCAGCGTTATTACAGGCTCGTGGCTACCGTGTACGTCTTCGAAAACTTGATCCTTATTTAAATGTTGATCCAGGTACGATGTCACCTTATCAACATGGTGAAGTATTTGTGACCGATGATGGTGCAGAAACGGATCTTGACCTTGGTCATTATGAGCGTTTTACTGGGCGGTCTGCAAATAGCCAAGATAATATCACAACAGGGCGTATTTATCGCAATATCATTGAACGAGAGCGGCGTGGTGATTATTTGGGGGCAACAGTTCAAGTTATTCCTCATGTTACGGATGAAATTAAGAGATTCATTACGATGGGAAATGAAGAGTTTGATTTTGTTTTGTGTGAGATAGGGGGAACGGTTGGTGATATTGAAGCAATGCCTTTTCTAGAAGCGATTCGTCAGCTTCGCAATGAGCTACCAAGACAAAGTGTCGTTTATGTCCATCTCACATTAATGCCTTATATACCTTCGGCAGGTGAATTAAAAACGAAACCAACACAACATTCTGTCAAAGAATTGCAAGCAATTGGTATTTCTCCTGATATTTTGCTTGTACGTGCAGATCGATCTATTCCAGAAACAGAACGGTGCAAATTATCACTTTTTTGTAATGTTCGCTCCAATGCAGTCATTCAGGCATTAGATATGCCAACAATTTATGATGTTCCTATGGCATATCATAAGGAGGGGTTGGACTCTGAAGTTCTTTGCGCTTTTGGAATCGATTCGGCACCTTCTCCTCAGATGGATCGTTGGGAAGATATTACGCATCGTATTCACCATCCTGAAGGAGAAGTTACGATTGCTGTTGTAGGAAAATATACGGGTTTAAAGGATGCTTATAAATCTCTTATTGAAGCGATTGCGCATGGTGGTTTAGCGAATAAAGTAAAAGTTAATATTGAGTGGATTGATTCGGAACTTTTTGAAAAAGAAGATTCTGTTTCAGCTTTGCAAAAAGCCCATGGAATTTTGGTTCCAGGTGCTTTTGGGGCACGAGGGGCAGAAGGAAAGATTCGAGCAATTCAATTTGCACGAGAGCGTAAAGTTCCATTTTTAGGGATTTGTTTTGGGATGCAATTAGCTTGTATAGAGGCTGCGCGCAATATTGCACAGATTAAGAATGCTTCATCAAGTGAGTTTTGCGAAACAGAAAATCCAATTGTAGGTTTAATGACAGAATGGCTTAAAGGAGACGTTCTTGAAAAACGTACAAGAAACGGTGATCTCGGCGGATCAATGCGTCTTGGTGCTTTTGCTGCTGAATTAAAAGAAGAGAGTCATATTGCTCAAATTTATGGGATGATCAAGATTGTCGAGCGACATCGTCATCGGTATGAGGTCAATATTGATTATAAGGATAAGTTAGAACAGTGTGGTTTGATTTTTTCTGGGATGTCTCCTGATGGTATTTTACCAGAAACTATAGAATATGCAGATCATCCATGGTTTATTGGTGTTCAATATCATCCAGAATTAAAATCCCGTCCTTTTGATCCACATCCGCTTTTTTCTTCTTTTATTGAAGCCGCTGTAGAACAAAGTCGATTGGTTTAATGCATAAATTGGGTTACTTTGCTTTTGAGGGATAAAATGACTAAACCAAATGCCCGTGTGAAAGTTAGAAATATTATTTTTTCAAATGAAATGCCTCTTTCATTAATTGCAGGGCCGTGTCAGATGGAAAGTCGCGATCATGCTTTTGAAATGGCTGGTCGTATTAAAACAATTACCGATCAGCTTGGTATCGGGTTTGTTTATAAATCGAGTTACGATAAAGCTAACCGAACTTCTTTAGGGGCGGCACGTGGTATTGGTCTTGAAAAAGCAATGGCTGTTTTTTCTGATTTAAAAAAGGAGTTTGATTGTCCCATATTAACTGATGTGCATACAGAAGAGCAATGTACAATTGTTTCTTCTACGGTTGATATTTTACAAATACCGGCTTTTTTATGTCGTCAAACAGATCTTTTGGTAGCAGCCGCCAAAACAGACTGTGTTATTAACATTAAAAAAGGTCAGTTTTTAGCGCCGTGGGACATGGAGAATGTTTTAAAAAAGGTTGTTTACAGTGGTAATCCCAATGTTATGCTTTGTGAGCGAGGCACATCATTTGGTTACAACCGACTTATTTCTGATATGCGTTCATTGCCTATTTTACGTTCATTTGGTGCTCCTGTTATTTTTGATGCAACGCATTCTGTTCAAGAACCTGGGGGGCAGGGTGCTTCATCTGGTGGACAGCGTCAATTTGTTGAAGTTTTAGCACGTGCGGCTGTTTCTGTTGGGGTAGCAGGTATTTTTTTAGAAACGCATCAAGATCCAGATAATGCACCTTCTGATGGACCCAACATGGTTAAACTTGATAATTTAAAAAGATTGCTTGAGACTTTAATGGAGTTTGATTATCTGTCAAAGAAGTTGAATTAAGAAGAGAAAAAATATTTTATTAATAGGGCATTAGAAATGAATCGAGACTTTTATTGGATAAGGAAACACATATGACTATAATTGTCGATATCATTGGACGTGAGGTTCTTGATAGCCGTGGTAATCCAACGGTAGAAGTTGATGTTCATTTGGAGAATGGAGCTTTTGGTCGTGCTCTGGTTCCATCGGGAGCTTCAACAGGAGCACACGAGGCTATAGAGCTTCGTGATGGTGGTTTGCGCTATCAAGGGAAAGGTGTTGAAAAAGCGATTGCTGCAGTTAATGGCGAAATTCTTGAAGAACTTGGTGGGCGGGATGCAACAAATCAAATCGCTATTGATCAAGCAATGATTGCTTTGGATGGAACGCCAAACAAAGCCCGTCTTGGTGCCAATGCACTTCTTGGTGTTTCATTAGCTGTTGCGAAAGCAGCTGCGGATTCATTAAATTTACCTTTGTATCGTTATATTGGTGGTACACAAGCGCATATTCTTCCAACCCCTATGATGAATATTATTAATGGTGGCGTTCATGCTGATAATTTGATTGATTTTCAGGAGTTTATGATTATTCCTATAGGAGCCCCTACTGTAAGAGAAGCTATCCGTTATGGCGCTGAGATTTTCCATGCATTGAAAAAGCGTTTAAAAGATGCGGGTTATAATACCAATGTTGGTGATGAAGGTGGTTTTGCACCTCAATTTAAAAGTGCTGATCAAGCAATTGATTTTATTATGGAATCTATTACAACATGTGGCTACAAACCAGGGGAACAAATTGCCATTGGTTTAGACTGTGCTTCAACCGAATTTTATAAAAATGGTTCGTATTTTTATAAAGGTGAGGGGAAATGCCGTGACATCCAAGAGCAGGTAGATTATTTAGCGCAGCTTGTGAAAAATTATCCTATTATTACAATTGAAGATGGAATGGCTGAGGATGATTGGGAAGGTTGGAAGTTACTCACTGACACAATTGGAGAAAAATGTCAGCTTGTTGGCGATGATTTGTTTGTAACGAATTCAGCACGTTTGCGTGATGGTATCAAAATGGGGGTAGGCAATTCTATTCTCATAAAAGTTAATCAAATTGGTACATTGAGTGAAACACTTGATGCTGTAGAAGTAGCACATAAAGCAGGTTATCGTGCCATTATATCTCATCGTTCAGGCGAAACAGAGGATTCTTTTATTGCAGATCTTGCTGTTGCAACGAATTGTGGACAAATTAAAACAGGTTCTCTTGCACGTTCGGATAGATTAGCAAAATACAATCAACTTATTCGTATTGAAGAAATGCTAGGGGCCCAAGCGCGTTATGCTGGTGATTTATATCGTGTATAGTTGTGAGCACAAAATATGAAAGTATAAGATCATTTAGACTATGAAATTGAGATTTCTTATCAAAGGCATATACGCAATAATTTTTAAGTGTTTAAATTTATAGGGATTAAGATGAGAGGTATAATTATTAGTCAAGATCAAGGAACTTATCTCGTTTCGGGTGATGATGGTAAACGTTATCAGTTTGCGACTTGGGATTGGATGGGAAAGAATCCGCCAAGGATCGGTTATACTGTTGATTTTGTCTGTGAGGGGGGTGTTGTCAGTTCTGTTTTTCCATTGTTGAGACCAGGTACAGAGAATTCAAAGATAATGTTCGCACTCCTTTGTTGGTGTTCAGGTATCTTTGGTGTTCATCGCTTTATGGTTGGTAAAGTTCGGACTGGTGCTTTAATGCTGATTCTATCTTTATCATTGTTTGGATTGATAATTACCGGTATTTGGGCAATTGTTGATTTTATACTCATTCTTGGTGGAAGATTTACGGATAAAGACGGGAATCAGATTACAGATTTTTAAAAATTTATAATAAAAAGAAAATAATTAAGTTTACTTTTTATTTTGATCAATATAGTAAGCTGCATAATGCAAGATTGTTGTACTCTATTTCTTTAATGTGAGATCTTAAGAGAAATATGCACAGTTGAATAAAAGTATTGAAAAAGGCTGTGCTATTTTATGTGGGTAAAACAACGGCGTAAATCCACTAAGGTGTGTTTTGTATTGCTGCTTATAGCTGCAGAAAACATTAGCTCATTGGGGGGATCAAAACTATTTTAATTTCACGTTTATCACGGCTGCTACAAATTTTATTTACACCGTGAGGTTAATCAGCATATTATAAAAAGAAATAATCTCTTTATGAATAACACATGAGGAGAAGCTTTATAGGTGGTCGAGGATGAAAGGTAAGATTATTGGTCAGGATCAAGGAGATTATTTTGTTTCTGGGGCTGATGGTAAGCGTTATCAATTTACGAGTTGGGATTGGTTAGGAAAAAAACCACCAAAAGTGGGTGATACCGTTGATTTTGTATATGAAGATAATGTTGTTAAATCTGTTCTCCCTCTTTTGAGTAAATCGCAGTCAGAAAAATCAAGATTGGCGATAGCACTTGTTTGTTGGTTTTTTGGATGGTTGGGAATTCATCGCTTTATGGCTGGTAAAGTTGGAACGGGCATTGCAATGCTTCTTATAACGATAACAGGTATAGGGCTGTTAGTTACTATACCGTGGTCGTTTATCGATTTTATAGTTATTTTATCCGGATATTTTAGGGATGAAAATGGGGATAAAATTATAAATTGGTAGAAATTTTAGAATAATATAAAATGTAAAGAGCTAAGAATTTTCTTTACTTTTAATGTTGTCAATATATTAATTTAATAATGTAAATTATTTTAGTCTATGTCTTTAAATGTGAAATATTAAAGAAAATTATGAATATTTAAATAAAACTATTGAAAAAGACTGTACTATTTCATATGAAAAAAGCAAAGGTGCAAATCGAACAGCGTGCTTTGTATTACCACTTGTAATTGCGGGAATTTTAAGTTGTTGGGGGATTTTTAGCTTTTTAAATTGTCATATATCACGGTGAATACAGACTGTATTCATGCTGTGAGGTTTATTCAACATATTATCATATTAGAAGAAAAGCTTCTTTATGAATAACAATTTTATAGGTGGTGAAGATGAAAGGTAAGATTATTGGTCATGATCAAGGAGATTATTTCATTTCAGGGGCTGATGGTAAGCGCTATCAGTTTGCGAATTGGGATTGGTCAGGAAAAACGCCGCCGAAAGTTGGTGACGTCGTTGATTTTGTGTGTGAAGGGGATACCATTAAATCTATTTTCCCTATCTTGACTGAAGGTCAGTCACAGCAATCAAAAGTGACGTTAGCGGTCGTTTGTTTTTTTCTAGGTGGACTAGGAATTCATCGTTTTATGGTTGGTAAAGTTGGAACGGGCATTGCAATGCTTCTTATAAATATAATAAGTGTAATACTTATAATAAGTGTAATATTTATGCCGGTAGGGCTTATAGGAGTTTTTTTGATAATTACACCTTGGGTATTGATTGATTTTATAGTCATTTTAACAGGAAATTTTAAAGACAAAGATGGGTGTAAAATCACAAGTTAGTGGGATATCCAATATTTGTAATACAAAAAGTGGGGCATTCAGCTTACTTTGATTGTATTTAAGGGGGGGATAAATTGGTGATAACAAATTGTTTGAGTGTATAGATTTGGTAATGAGGTATTAATCAAAATCGTGCATAGTTGGGCAAAATATTAAAAAATTTGTGCTGTAAAGACTGTGCTATTTTATGTGGACAAAGCAGAAACGTCGATCAATCAAAGTGCGCTTTGTACTACCTCTTATGACGGTGGGAGTCTTAAGCTATTTCAGTTATCACATTTATCATGGTGAGTATGGATTGTATTCACGCAGTGAAGTTAATCAGCATATTAGCGAATTAGAAAAGGAGCTTCATAAAATAGAAGCTGAGCGGATATTCATGGAAAAGCGTATTTCTCTTTTACGCAATGGACATATAGAAAAAGATATGCTGGATGAGTATGTCCGAAAGAATTTGAACTTTTCTAAGCCAAATGAACTGACAATCTTAATACCTTGAAATGATACCAAAGGTAAATGAAAAATCGCTTAATTTAAACAACAATCAGCAATGATATTGTTTAAGCCGATTGATAAGGCTTGTAACTTTTGTTCGTAAAGGTTATTCCTAAATAATCATAAAAGGGAGTTTAATATGGCAGAACGACTTAAAAAAAATTCTGCGTCGGTGGCGCGCACTGCATTATCAAGCACCACAAAGAAAGCACCAATAGCAGACTTTACAAAAGAAGAAGAAATTGATGCTTATCGTGAAATGCTTTTAATTCGCCGTTTTGAAGAAAAAGCAGGACAACTTTATGGTATGGGGCTTATTGGGGGATTTTGTCACCTTTATATTGGTCAGGAAGCCGTTGTTATAGGAACATTGAAAGCGGCAAAAGAAGGTGATCAGGTTATTACGTCTTACCGTGATCATGGTCATATGTTAGCCGTTGGGATGAGCCCACGTGGTGTCATGGCAGAATTAACGGGACGTCAAGGTGGCTTTTCCAAAGGGAAAGGTGGCTCGATGCATATGTTCTCTAAAGAAAAGAACTTTTATGGAGGACATGGTATTGTTGGTGCGCAGGTTCCAATTGGTTCAGGTTTGGCATTTTCGAATCAGTACCTTGGTAAAGATAATGTGACATTGGTTTATTTTGGTGATGGTGCCGCAAATCAGGGGCAGGTTTACGAAAGTTTTAATATGGCTTCACTTTGGAAGCTTCCTGTTGTTTATATTATTGAAAATAATCAGTATGCTATGGGAACGTCAGTTTCACGTGCATCTGCAGAAACTGATTTTTCCCGACGTGGTCTTTCTTTTGAAATTCCAGGTATTGTTGTTGACGGTATGGATGTTCGATCAGTAAAAGGAGCTGCTGATGAAGCGATTTCTTGGGCACGCTCAGGTAAAGGACCGATCATTCTTGATATGCAGACCTATCGCTATCGTGGTCATTCCATGTCTGATCCAGCAAAATATCGTTCAAAGGAAGAAGTCCAAAAAATAAAAGAGGAACACGATCCGATTGATCAAGTAAAAAGTCGGATTCTTAAGAAAAATTGGGCGAACGAAGATGATTTAAAGTCTATTGAGAAAGAGGTTCGTGCAATTGTTGCTGATGCGGCAGATTTTGCACAAAGTGATCAAGAGCCAGATGCTTCTGAGCTCTATACTGATATTTTAGTTTGATGCGAGGGAAGCAAGTATGTCTATTGATATTTTGATGCCGGCGCTTTCACCAACTATGGAAGAAGGTAAACTGTCTAAATGGCTCAAGAGAGAAGGTGATAAGGTTAGCTCTGGCGATGTTATTGCTGAAATTGAAACGGATAAGGCTACAATGGAAGTAGAGGCCGTTGATGAAGGTACTCTTGGTAAAATTTTTGTGCCTGAAGGTTCTGAAGGCGTAAAGGTCAACACTGTTATTGCGATTTTGTTAGAAGAAGGTGAGCGTGCTGAGGATATTTCGCAACCTACGGATACAGCACAAAAACCTAAGGAATCTCCTCTTTCTCTGCCTTCGTCAGTTCCGCAGGTTCCTACTTTTGATACGTCTCCTGATTTTGATATTCCAGCGGGAACACAAATGGTTACAATGACAGTTCGTGAAGCGCTTAATCAGGCTTTGGCTGAAGAAATGCGGCGTGATGAAAAAGTTTTTCTCATGGGGGAAGAAGTCGCGCAATATCAAGGTGCCTATAAGGTTAGTCAGGGTTTATTGGAAGAATTCGGAGAGCGCCGAGTTATTGATACCCCAATTACAGAGCACGGCTTTGCTGGGTTGGCTGTTGGGGCTGCTTTTGGAGGGTTACGTCCCATTGTTGAGTTTATGACCTTTAATTTTGCGATGCAGGCGATGGATCAAATTATTAACTCAGCAGCAAAAACACGTTATATGTCTGGTGGACAAATGACCGCTCCTATGGTTTTCCGAGGTCCCAATGGTGCGGCTGCCCGTGTTGGTGCTCAACATTCTCAATGCTACGCTGCATGGTACAGTCATGTACCAGGTTTGAAAGTTGTCATGCCTTATAGTGCTGCAGATGCAAAAGGTTTGCTGAAAGCTGCTATTCGTGATGATAATCCTGTTATTTTTCTTGAAAATGAGATTTTGTATGGGCATCAATTTGATGTCCCTCAACTGGATGATTTTGTTTTGCCTATTGGTAAGGCGCGTATTCATAAGTCTGGACAAGATGTGACGATTGTCGCGTGTGGAATTGGAATGCATTATGCCGTTCAAGCGTTGCCGGAAATTGAACAGCTTGGTATTGATGTTGAATTGATTGATTTACGAACCATTCGCCCGATGGATCTTCCAACAATTCTTTCTTCGGTTAAAAAAACAGGTCGTTTGGTAACAATTGAAGAGGGATTTCCTCAGTCATCCGTGGGAACTGAAATAGCAACGCGTGTTATGCAGCAGGCTTTTGACTATCTTGATGCGCCAATTGCTACGATTTCTGGCAAAGATGTTCCGATGCCTTATGCCGCTAATCTTGAGAAGTTGGCTTTGCCTAATACTGCTGAAATTATTGAGGCCGTTAAGGCTGTGACATACAGAGCATAACGGAGGAAAGCATAATGCCCATTAAAATTACAATGCCAGCGCTTTCCCCTACGATGGAAGAGGGAAATTTAACAAAATGGAATATTAAGGAGGGAGATAAAGTTTTCTCTGGTGATGTTATTGCTGAAATTGAGACGGATAAAGCGACAATGGAAGTCGAAGCCGTTGATGAAGGTAGGGTTGCCAAAATTGTTGTTCCTGCTGGAACACAAGGCGTTAAAGTAAATGCTTTAATTGTTGTTTTAGCCGAAGAAGGTGAAGATTTAGCTGAAGCTGCAAAAGTTTCAGAAGAAATCTCTTCTTCTACAAGACAAGAACCAGAGGGCGTAAAACAGACAGATTCTCTGAAACAGACGGACTCAAAGGGTACAAAAATGTCTCATGAATCATCAGCTCAGCAATTAATGCAGCAAGATAAAAAGGAAGCGCGTCTTTTTGCCTCTCCCTTAGCGCGGCGATTAGCATCTCAGGAAGGTCTTGATTTATCCCTTATTTTTGGAAGTGGTCCGCATGGGCGTATTATCAAGCGCGATGTAGAAAAAGCTGTAAGTAGTGATATTTCTAAAGTGTCTTATTCATCACAAATAGGGGAGCTAGTAGCTACAGGTGCTTCTGACAAACAGATACTGAAACTCTTTAAAGAGGATGAATATACCTTCGCACCCCATAATAATATGCGTAAAACAATCGCAACACGTTTGATGGAATCAAAACAGAGAGTTCCACATTTCTATGTAACGGTAGATTGTGAACTTGATGCGCTATTAGCACTGCGTACACAACTGAATGCTGCTGCACCAATGATTAAGGGGCAGGAAGAAACTCAGCCTACTTATAAGCTTTCTGTTAATGATATGGTGATCAAAGCTGTCGCACTTTCTTTGAAAGCTGTTCCTGATGCGAATGTCTCTTGGCTTGAAGGCGGAATGCTTCATCATAAACATTGTGATGTTGGGGTTGCTGTTTCTATTCCCAATGGATTAATTACGCCGATTATTCGCCATGCAGAGGAAAAGCAGTTATCCCTTATTTCCAAAGAGATGAAGGATTTTTCAAAGCGTGCGCGTGAGGGCAAGTTAAAAATGGAAGAATATCAGGGTGGAACAACAGCTGTATCAAATATGGGGATGTATGGTATAAAAAGTTTTTCGGCTATCCTTAATCCACCGCATGCGACGATTTTTGCGATTGGTGCAGGGGAAGAACGCGCCGTTGTTAAAAATGGTACATTAGTTGTTGCGACAGTTATGTCAGTTACAATTTCTGCGGATCATCGTGCTGTCGATGGTGCTTTAGCCGCAGAGCTCGCGCGGACTTTTAAGAAGATAATCGAAAATCCATTAGCAATGTTAGTTTGAACTGTTTAACAGTTCTTCACGTAAGTTGTGAGAGAGTGTGTTAAGAGAATAAAAACAAATTTAAGAGTTTGAAGAGCAATGTTATTGCTATTTCTGGTTTGGGTAAAGCATTTACGTGAAGCTTAAAGCAAAAGACATAAGATAATTCTGTGATGTTGTTTTGCAGTCTTAAGTTCAAAAAATGCATATCCGTTTTATATATATCCATGGAGGAATTACTGTGGCAAATCTTTATGATGTAATTGTGATTGGATCAGGTCCAGGCGGATATGTAACCGCAATTCGTGCAGCACAATGTGGTTTTAAGACTGCGATTGTTGAACGTGAACATTTGGGAGGGATCTGTTTAAATTGGGGATGTATTCCAACAAAGGCCCTTCTACGTTCAGCGGAAATGAAACATTTTGCTGAACATGCAAAAAATTATGGATTAAAAATTAATGGTTCAATTGAGGCAAACATCAAAGATGTTGTGGCACGTTCACGCGGTGTTTCAGCACGTTTAAATGCTGGCGTTGATTTTTTAATGAAAAAAAACAAAATTGATATTATCTGGGGTGAAGCAAAGCTTACCAAAGAAGCGAAGGGAAGCCATCCTGCGGAAATTATGGTTTCTTCATCCTCAAAACCGATTATGCAACCGCAAAATCCAGTCCCTAAAGGGACGTTAGGGGAGGGAACTTATCAAGCAAAGTATATCATTATTGCAACGGGCGCACGTCCTCGTGTCCTTCCTGGTATTGAGCCAGATGGAAAACTCATTTGGACTTATTTTGAAGCTATGATACCGCCAGCAATGCCAAAATCGCTTTTGGTTATAGGGTCTGGGGCTATTGGCATTGAATTTGCCTCTTTTTATCGTGATATGGGAGCTGAGGTAACTGTTGTTGAAATGATGCCCCACATCATGCCTGCTGAAGATATTGAAATTTCAACGTTTGCTTGTAAACAGTTAGAGAAAAAAGGTTTACGCATTCTTCGTCAAGCAAAAGTAACAAAGGTTGAAAAATCTTCTGATTCTGTGACTGTACATATTGATGTTCAAGGTAAAATAGAGTCAATGACTGTTGACCGATTGATTTCCGCTGTTGGGGTGCAAGGTAATATTGAGAATCTTGGTTTAGAAGCTTTGGGAATAAAAACCGATCGCGGGTGCATTGTAACCGATGAATGGAGTTGGACGGGGGTGGAAGGCATTTATGCTATTGGTGATGTAGCAGGTCCTCCTATGTTGGCACATAAAGCAGAAGAAGAAGGTGTGATATGTATTGAGCATCTTGCAGGTTTAAAGAATGCTCATCCGCTTGATAAAAGAAAAATTCCAGGGTGTACATATTGTACACCACAGGTTGCCTCTGTAGGGCTTTCAGAAGCTACAGCAAAAGAAGCAGGTTATGATATACGTATTGGTCGTTATTCTTTTGCTGCGAATGGCAAGGCGATTGCTTTGGGTGAAGATCAGGGGTTAGTAAAAACGATTTTTGATAAAAAAACAGGACAGCTTCTTGGGGCCCATATGGTAGGGGCTGAGGTAACAGAATTGATACAGGGTTTTGTTATTGCCATGAATCTTGAAACAACAGAAGAAGAATTAATGCATACTGTCTTTCCACATCCGACTTTATCGGAAATGATGAAAGAAAGTGTATTGGATGCTTATGGTCAAGTTTTAAACGCTTGATGACTGGATTGTGTGAAAGATTTTATATTTTTGATTGTTACTTCGTATTTATAAGGCAAAGGCTTAAATGGTTACGGTTGTTGATAGAGTTACAAATAGACGTTTGCGTCATCCTGAAAAGGCACATCGTCCTGATACAAGCGTTCAAAAAAAGCCAGATTGGATTCGTGTAAAAGCGCCAACATCACCAATTTATAAGGAAACACATGGTATTGTACGTACGCATAAGTTAGTGACTGTATGTGAAGAAGCTGGTTGCCCTAATATTGGCGAATGTTGGAGCCAGCGGCATGCTAGCTTTATGATTTTAGGTGAAATATGTACGCGTGCTTGTGCTTTTTGTAACGTTGCAACAGGTATTCCACTTGCCGTTGATGATAATGAGCCAGAACGCGTAGCCGATGCTGTTGCACGGATGGAATTAAAACATGTTGTCATTACATCTGTTGATCGTGATGATCTTGCTGATGGTGGTGCTGAGCATTTTGCAAAAGTTATTTATGCGATTCGTCAAAAAACTCCTAAAACAACAATTGAAGTTCTGACACCTGATTTTCGTCATAAGGATGGCGCTTTAGAAGTTGTTGTTGCTGCTAAGCCTGATGTTTTTAATCATAACTTAGAAACAGTTCCTTCTAAATATTTGAAGGTTCGTCCAGGGGCACGTTATTTTCATTCAATTCGTTTATTACAACGCGTTAAAGAACTTGATCCAACAATTTTTACAAAATCGGGAATTATGGTTGGGCTTGGGGAGGAGCGAAATGAAATTTTGCAATTGATGGATGATTTGCGCTCTGCTGATGTTGACTTTATGACGATTGGACAATATTTGCAGCCTACACGAAAACATCATCCAGTTGTTCGTTTTGTGCCTCCTGAAGAATTTGAGTCTTTTGCCAAGATTGGTAAAGTAAAAGGATTTTTACATATGGCCTCCAATCCTCTGACGCGTTCATCTCATCATGCTGGAGATGATTTTGCTATTTTGCAAAAAGCGCGTGATGAAAAATTTTCCTTACAGAGATAATTATGCCGATTTTTACAATACATCGGCAGATCACCCATAGTGCCAGTGAAATGTTTGAGCTGGTTTCAGATATTGAGCGTTATCCTGAATTTTTACCAATGTGTGAGTCTTTGATAGTACGTTCTCGAAAAGAGTATGGGAAAAAAATGTTGCTTCTTGCGGATATGACCGTTGGCTATAAGATTATCCGTGAAACTTTTACGACTCAAGTATTTCTTCAGCCGGAAAAAAATCTTATAGAAGTTAAATATATTGATGGTCCATTCAAATATCTTGAAAATCGTTGGTCCTTTCATGATATTGAAAATACCAATGCATGTAATGTAGAGTTTTTTATTGATTATGAATTTAAAAGTAAAACGCTTGGATTAGTGATGGGCTCAATGTTTGATATTGCGTTTCGTAAATTCACCGACGCTTTTGAGAAGCGTGCGCATCAGATTTATGGCTCTACGATAACATAGTCTATTCTGTTATTTTTTAACAATACGTATTGCTTATAACAGCGTGAAGGTGAAAACTGGTTTTCATCTTTACTATTTGTTTTAATTCATCTTTTTCAGCTTTGAAAAGCATATTAAAGGAATATCATTTTAAATGATGAAGATGATGCACAGCTTTACGCTTTTGTTTCTCTTTTTTAATAGAGGCATATCCAAACAAAACGCCCAAATAGGACATGCTTGCGTCATACCCATTTCATAATAAATAGTAGAGATACTCGTAAAAGTATATAAATCAACATCTTTACACTTATGAAAAAGTCAGCCTGCACCATTGATTTGCCATCTCTCAAGATGTTGCGCGAGCTCTTAGCATTTGAGAGAGGTACAAGTATCCCTTTCTTTAATCATTTTATTTATACAGTTTTTTTCTTGTGGCGTGCAAGTGAATAAATTTGATTGATTCAACTTAAAGTTGTGGCACAATAAATCATTTTTTCAAGATGTTGACGATTATAGACTCAATGTGGAATAGAGAGCTTTGAAATTAGTATGGGGAATTCAGTGAAGCAATTCCAGAATCATTTTAAAAACATTTTCAACAGTTGCATGGCGGATAGCATTGCGGTTAAGATGACCAAAGTGCATTTCTTTGTGCAGAGTTTTATGATTTTTGTAAGCAACTGCGCAGTGCACAAGTCCTACAGGTTTATCAAGACTTGCTCCTCCTGGACCAGCAATTCCTGTTACAGAGACTGCAATGTCAGCTTGTGAATGTTTTAATCCACCCTCAGCCATTGCAAGAGCAACTTCTTTTGAAACGGCGCCATAGGTTCTTATAAGTTCAGCACAAACGCCAACAAGGCGTGTTTTAGATTCATTTGAATAAACAACAAATCCACAATCGAGAACATCTGACGAGCCTGCAATATTTGTGAGGCTTGCAGCAATGAGTCCTCCTGTACAAGACTCTACAGTTGTTAACAGCAAACCTTTTTGGCGAAAGATATTAAGGACTTCATGTGCTTGTTTTTCACAAAGATATGTCATTGGGGAAGTTCTCCTGAATAAAGAACGCTCACTGTTGCAAGAGCAGCAATTCCTTCACCGCGACCAATAAATCCAAGCCTTTCATTTGTTGTTGCTTTGATAGAGATTCGATCAGGTGTTATTGAAAGTATCGTCATAAGATTTTCTGTCATGGCATGACGATAGGGACCAATTTTAGGATTTTCAGCAATAATTGTGATATCAACATTGGCGATACGACCACCTGCTTGTTTTAGAATATCAAGAGCATGACGGAGAAAAATTTCTGATGATGCATTTTTCCATTGAGGATCAGAGGGAGGGAAATGTGTGCCAATATCTCCAGCACCTCGCGTAGCGAGCAGGGCATCTGTTAGCGCATGAAGAGCAACATCCGCATCGGAGTGTCCATTCAATTTTTTATGAAAAGGAATTTTTATACCACATAAAATAAGAAAATCACCATCCTCGAAAGAGTGAACATCATAACCATTGCCGGTGCGGATATCAGGAAATATTTGCATTTTCTTTTGGAGATATAAATGTGCAGTATTAAAATCTTCATGCCATGTAATTTTTATGTTGTTAGGATTCCCAGGAACGGTACGCATAGGAATTCCAAACCATTCGGCAATCGCAGAATCGTCAGTGAATTCTTTTTTGCAAGCTTGTTTTGCTTGTTTATGGGCCGCTAAGATATGTTCAAAGGGAAAACACTGTGGAGTTTGTGCACTATAAAGATGGGTACGGGGAATTGTTTCTAAAACATGCTGATTATTTATACGTTTAAGGGTATCAGAGATGGGCAGAACAGGAAGAACACCTTCTTGAGGTGTGATCGTGTTGTGAATGTTATCAAGAAGCTTGTTTTCGATAAAGGGGCGTGCACCATCATGAATATGCACATATTGGGGATTGAATTTTTTGAGTGCCTGAAGTCCATGTAAGGTAGAGATTTGACGTGTCCTGCCTCCTTCAACGATAATAAGGCGCTCTTTAAAATCGCCGATAGCTTGTTCACAGATTTGACGATCTTCTGGATGAATAACAAGGATAATTGTTGTGATAGCTGGATGCTGCAAAAAACAATGCACGGTATGATAAATAATCGGCTTTTGTCCTAGAAGCCGATATTGTTTTGGAATTTTATGGGGAGACCCTGCTCTTTCACCGCGTCCAGCAGCTAATATTATTGCTGCAATAGAAATACTTAATCTCCTCGTGTTATAATCTTAGTTTGCTTTTTTGTCATTAATTTTAAAATGATTTTGAAAGGATGGTTGTTGTAGATCAGCAAGGGATATCACGGATAACACCTCAAAAAAAGCATTTAATGCTTTTTGAAGTGCGGTATTTAAACCACAAAAATCAATCAAGGGGCAAGTCGGTTCTGCAGTATCGAAACATTCTGCGAGGGAAAAGTTGTCTTCTGTTACTTTCACAACATCAGCGACTGAAATCTCTGCTGCGGGTTTCGCCAACCTAACTCCACCATTGCGTCCACGCACTGTTTGTATAAAACCTGCTTGAACAAGCAGCTGAAGGATTTTAAATAAAAAAAGTTCTGAAACGGCATATGCTTTAGCAATTTCTGGAACACGACTGAGAGTTCCCTGATTATCTGCACAATACATGAGCATTCGAAGAGCATAATTTGTTTGTTTTGTTAATCGCATCTCATTTCCTTCGTAAAGTATCGTCGAACACAGTTTATTTTAAGATATTTTGCAAAATGTAGAAGTTCTTTCTCATTGACTATATTTGCCCTATTTTAAATGTAGTATTAGTATTGTCAATTTTTGCTACAAAAGGTTATATGAGAATAATGGGATAAGGGTATGTAAGCTCATGACGAATATAACATCTGTAACGAATCTTCAAGACATAGATAAAAATACTTATAACGATGAGTTGTATCGTTTAAGTAAGGTATATATTTTTTTAGGGATTACAATTATTGTATTGGCGTTACTTACGGCCTCTGTTTCATTTATTATTCTTATTGGATTAACCCCTGTTGTTCCCAGTAGAACAGTAACCCTTATTCTTATAGGGATTAATAGTTTTTGGGTTTTAGGGCTTATTGTCATCGTTTTTTATGAGATGATTCCGATTATTCGTGCTTGGCGTTCAAGGCGTGCAGGATCGCGTCTTCATGTGCGCCTTATTTCATTGTTTGCACTTGTTGCGACAATGCCGGCTGTTGCTGTAGCTCTTGTATCGGGTCCAGCACTAAATTTGGGACTTGATCGATGGTTTGATACAACAACGCGGCAAATTGTGGGCTCTTCTATTGATTTAGCAAATGCTTATGCAGATGAAATGCTTCAAAATTTAAAAAATTTATCCTACGCGATGGCATTTGCACTTGATAACAAAAAACTCTTAGAACGTAATCCGGCTGAATATAGGATGCAATTGACGCGTCATGCTATAGGACGCAATTTGCGTGGCGCATTTTTGTTAAGTTCTAGCGGAGCTATTTTTATATCGAGTGCTCTTGGTGATGAAGATAAACTGCCAATTCCTCCTTCCAATCTTATTGAACGTGCAACCAGTGCGAGGCCTTTTTCTTTTCAACCAGGCGTGCATGATTATTTTGGTATTATTTTAAAATTTACCAACATTCCAAACACATTTTTATATTTGGTGCGTGACGTTGATAAAGGTGTTTTATCTGCTTTGCGTTTAACAGAAGTCAATACAGATCGTTATCGTGATTTAAATGAAAATCGCCTGCTGACGCAAATTGCATTTGGTATGCTTTATTTATGTCTTTTTTTTAGTTTATTCCTATCGGCTATTTGGGCTGCTATTGCTGTCGCTGATCGCTTAGTACGTCCTATTCGTCTTCTCATTAGTGCTGCTGATGATGTTGCTACTGGAAATATGGAAATTTTTGTGCCAGTACGCGCGAAGGACGGAGATATTGGGCAATTATCCAAAACTTTTAATTACATGGTCAGTGAATTGAAAAGTCGGCGCAATGAGTTGATTGCAGTACGTGATCAAATTGATGAGAGACGGCGTTTTTCTGAAGCAGTGTTATCGGGTGTAACAGCAGGAGTAGCGGGTATAGATGATAATGGTGATATTACAATTATTAATCGATCTATTGAAGCGATGTTTGATATTCGCTCTGAACACGTTGTTGGACAAAGTCTTTTATCTTTAAGTGCTGAAATTTGGCAGGTTTTTCAGTTTGCACGTTCATTGGATCGTAAAAATCATCGTGAGCAGGTTACTTTAAACGTTGCAGGAAAAGAGCGTGTCTGTAATGTCCAAGTTACGATGGAAGAGGATGATGGACAGGGGCAATCTTGGGTCCTAACAATTGATGATATTACAGACCTTGTTGCAGCACAACGTACAGCGGCGTGGGCGGATATTGCACGGCGTATTGCACACGAAATAAAAAATCCTCTCACACCCATTCAGTTATCCGCTGAACGCATTCGTAAACGTTATAACAAAGTTATTACACAAGATAGAGAGGTCTTTGAGCGGTGTATTGAGACAATTATTCGACAGGTTGGAGATATTGGGCGTATGGTTGATGAGTTTTCCTCTTTTGCACGTATGCCCAAACCACAAATGCATATTTTAGATATACGAGAATTGTTGCGCGAAGCATGTTTCTTGATAGAAGTGACACGACATGATATTCATTTTGAGCAAGATTTAGGAAGTCTACCACTTATGGGTGCATTTGATAACCGTCTCATTGTACAAGCTTTTTGCAATGTGATCAAAAATGCGAGCGAATCCATAGATTCAGTTATGCGAGAGGAAAATATTCACGGTCATATTCTTATCCGTTCTTATCGTCAAGAGGAATGGGTGGTTGTGGATGTTGTTGATAATGGGAAAGGACTTCCTAAAGAGCAAAGACAAAAGTTATTAGAGCCCTATATAACAACGCGGGAAAAAGGAACAGGGCTCGGGTTAGCCATTGTGCGCAAAGTTATTGAAGATCACGGTGGTTCCATGGAGCTTCATGATGCACCGGAGAGTTTTTATGAAGGTCGTGGTGCGATGATTCGTTTGATGTTTCCGGCGGATGGGGGTAAGCAGGGTAGTATTATACAAGCCATAAATCATAAGATAGGGGAATAGTATGGTATCAGATATCTTGATTGTTGATGATGAAGCAGATATTCGTGAGCTTGTTGCTGGTATTTTAGATGATGAAGGTTATGAAACGCGTGTTGCTTGTAACTCTGATGAAGCATTGGCTCAAATTAGTGAGCGTATTCCAAAGCTCATTTTTTTGGATATTTGGCTACAGGGTAGTCGTCTTGATGGTTTAGCATTGCTTGATGAAATTAAAACGCAATATCCGGCTCTTCCGGTCGTTATGATCTCTGGTCATGGTAATATTGAGACGGCTGTTTCCGCTATAAAGCGAGGGGCATATGATTTCATTGAAAAACCTTTTAAAGCAGATAGACTTGTATTGGTTGCAGAGAGAACACTTGAAAACTCAAATTTAAAACGTGAGCTTTTAGAATTGCGAAAGCGTTCGAACGAAACATTAGAGTTGCTCGGAAAATCGACAGTTGTAAAAAATTTGCGTCAAATCATAGAAAAAGTAGCACCAACCAATAGTCGCGTCATGATAACAGGTCCTTCAGGGGCAGGAAAAGAGACTGTTGCACGAACTATTCATGCGCTCTCAACGCGTTCGAATGGGCCATTTGTTACAATAAATGCTGCAACGATTACTCCGGAAAGAATGGAAATAGAGCTGTTTGGCAGTGAAATGGAAGGAAGAGAGCGCAAGATCGGTGCCTTAGAGGAAGCTCATGGCGGTATATTATATCTTGATGAAATTGCTGACATGCCACGTGAGACTCAAGGTAAGATTCTTCGGGTGTTAACGGGGCAGACATTTGAAAGAGTTGGCGGCACAAAACGTGTTAAGGTGGATGTCCGTATTATTTCTTCGACAGCGCAAAATCTTGAAAACCTCATTTCCGATGGGCGCTTTAGAGAAGATCTTTTCCACCGTCTTTCGGTTGTTCCTATTGCTGTTCCGCCCCTTTCAGCGCGTCGTGAAGATATTCCAGAACTTGTACATCATTTTGTAAAAACAATATCACAGCAGGTTGGGATTAAACCGCGTGCAATCAGTGATGATGTGATTGCTATTTTGCAAACGCATGCTTGGCCGGGTAATGTGCGGCAATTACGTAATAATATTGAGCGTCTTCTTATTCTTGTGCGGGATGGTGATGGTCCTATAACAGCGGATTTTCTTCCCAGTGAAGTAAGTGATTCTTTGCCACGTCTTCAAATGGATTCAGATGAAAGTATAATGGATTTGCCGTTACGTGAAGCACGAGAATTGTTTGAAAAGAGATATTTAGTGGCACAGATTGGGCGTTTGGGTGGAAATATATCACGTACTGCTGAATTTATAGGCATGGAGCGTTCAGCTTTGCACCGTAAACTTAAAGCGCTTGGAGTTTCTTAAAGCGATGCGTGTTATTATTTGCGGAGCAGGACAGGTTGGTTATGGGATAGCAGAGCGTCTTGCTGCTGAAAATCACGATGTTACTGTTATTGATATTGAAACGAGATTAATTGAAAAGATTCGCGATACATTGGATGTGAGAGGTTTTGTTGGTCACGGTTCACGTCCTGAAGTTCTTTTGGCTGCAGATGCAGACAAAGCTGATATGTTGATTGCTGTCACTTTGTTTGATGAAGTCAATATGGTAGCTTGTCAAGTGGCACATTCATTATTTAATGTGCCCACAAAAATTGCTCGTATTCGTTCACAATCTTATTTAGAGCCACGTTATAAGACGCTTTTTTCCAGAGAGAATATTCCCATTGATGTGGTTATTTCGCCAGAAGTTGAAGTTGGGGAAATGGTTTTGCGCCGTATTGCTTTACCTGGTGCAATAGATGTTCTTTATTTTTGTAATGATGATGTTGTTGCGCTAGCCTTGGAATGCATGGAAGATTGTCCAGTTATTAATACACCTTTGCGTCAATTAACAGAGCTTTTTCCAGATCTTCATACGACGGTTACCGCTATTAAACGTGGCGCGGAATTATTGGTTGCACATTCAGAAACGCAATTACGCGTTGGTGATATAACCTATCTTGTTGTTGCTCGTGATCAAATGCGCCGTGCTGTTGGGCTTTTTGGTCATAAAGAACAAGATGCCCACCGCATGATTATTGCAGGAGGCGGTCACATTGGCCTTTATGTTGCACAGGCTATTGAAAAGCGTTTCCATAAATTAAAATTGAAGATTATAGAATCGCATAGAGAAAGAGCTCTCACGATTGCTGATCAGCTTGAAAAAACAACAGTTTTATACGGTAACGTGTTAGATCCAGTGATTCTTCAAGATGCGGGAATTGATCAGTCCGATTTAATGATTACATTGACCAATCAAGATCAGGTTAATCTCTTAAGCGCTATTATTGCTAAAAGATTGGGCTGCAAAGCCAATATGGTATTGATTAATAATGTTGCCTATCAAGAATTTAGTCGTGCTGTTGGTGTGGATGCATATCTTAATCCCCATAGCGTTACAATATCGAGAATTTTGCAACAAATGCGCCGTGGACGTATTCGTTCTGTTCATTCAGTTTTTAATGGCCGAGCAGAAATTATTGAAGCTGAAGTGATGCAAACATCTTCATTGGTTGGTAAGTCATTATCAGAGCTCAATTTATCAAATGGTTTGAGAATTGGTGCAATTTATCGCAATAAGACAATAATACAGCTTTCGGCAGATACGCGCATTTTGTCTGGTGATAGAATAGTGATTTTTGCTCTTGCTGATAGGGTTCGTGATGTTGAACAACTCTTTCGCGTAAGTTTAGAATATTTTTGATATATTATCTATGGATATTTGTACTTTTTGGTATAGTGGACAATTAAGATTGGTGGATAGGCTTTGTTTGTCCTCAATGGTTAAAACTGGACAGCGCGTTAAGCTTTTTAGTTATGATAAAAAAATAGATAATCTTCCTGCCGGTGTTGAGTTGCATGAAGCCGAATCAATTTTGCCACGCTCAGCAATTTATCGCCTTGATCCCGATTTTTCTGATGATAAACCAGGGTGTACAATTGTTCAGTTTTCGGATTTTTTTCGTGTTATGCTGATGAAATATCAACAAGGTGTTTGGTTAGATACAGATGTTTACCTTGTTAAACAATTTCATCCAGATGCGGATAAGGTTTGGTTGGCAAGAGAAAATAATACAAGAGTAGGCGTTTCTGCACTTTATTTTCCGCCTAATAACCCTATTATAAAAGTATTTGAAGATTATTGGGCAGGCACAGAAATTATTCCTCATTGGCTTGGGTTTAAGCGTCGTGTTTGGAGACCTTTCTGGTTAAAGAGGAAAAAAATGCCGATTTTGCCGGGAAGTCTTGGCGTTACGATATTTGGCAATGATGGTATTTCGCGATTAGCAAAACGATATGGTTTTTTTCATGCAGCAAAGGAAAAGGAAACTTTTTATTATTGGACTGGGCGAAAAGCTGAACGTATTTTTGAACCAGCTTTTGGCGTAAAGCCGCTTACAGATTCACGCTTGATAGGCTTTCATATTCACAGAAAGACAAAAACCACGAAAAGACCTCGGGAAGGAAGTTTTTACCATTGGGCGGTATCTCGCATTCCTGATGTTCATCATTTGTTTAAGTAGAGTTATTATTGCTATTTTAACTATTGGGATTTTAATCTATCTTAAACAGCTCTTGATTGTAGCTTGCACAAGAGAGTAATGTTAACGTATGGATAAAAACATTGAATGTGTAAAGAGCGGTTGTTATATGAACGGAAAGTAGAAATATGAGTGATCCAATGAAAACAGCATTAAGCCTTGTTCCTATGGTTATTGAACAAACCAATCGTGGTGAACGGGCCTATGATATTTTTTCCCGTCTTTTAAAGGAGCGGATTATTTTTATTAATGGTCCTGTCGAAGATGGTATGGCAATGCTTGTTTGTGCACAATTGCTTTTCTTGGAAGCGGAAAATCCTAAAAAAGAAATTAGTCTTTATATTAATTCTCCAGGTGGTGTCGTAACATCTGGTATGGCTATTTATGATACTATGCAGTTTATTCGCCCTCCTGTTTCTACGCTTTGCATGGGGCAGGCGGCATCTATGGGGTCTTTATTGTTAACAGCTGGAGCAAAAGGTCATCGTTTTACATTGCCAAACGCACGTATTATGGTGCATCAACCATCTGGTGGTTTTCAAGGTCAAGCTTCAGATATTGAGCGACATGCGCAAGACATTATAAAGATGAAACGGCGTTTAAATGAAATTTATGTTCAACATACAGGTCAAGATTATGAGATTATTGAGAGAACTCTCGATCGTGATCATTTTATGACAGCAGAAGAAGCCAAAGCGTTTGGCTTAGTTGATGATGTTATACAATATCGTGCAGAAACTGAAAAAGAAGAAAAAGATTAAGAATTTTTATAGAAAAAACAGCTACTTTAAATCACAGAGTTTTATAAAAAATATCGCAAAATAAGAGAAACACCTAAAAATATTGAGACATGCATGGTTTTCTATATGTCTTTTAGTTTTCATGATGAAAAGCTTCCTTTGAAAAGGCAAAGTATTCATATATCGTGGTGAAAGGAAAGAAAAATGAGCAAAATTAGCAATAGCGGGAACGAATCAAAAAATACTCTCTATTGCTCGTTCTGCGGCAAGAGTCAGCATGAGGTGCGTAAGCTCATTGCGGGGCCTACTGTATTTATCTGTGATGAATGTGTAGAGCTTTGCATGGATATTATTCGGGAAGAAAATAAGTCTTCTGGGGTTAAGGTGCGTGATGGTGTTCCTACGCCACAGGAAATTATAACAGTTCTTGATGATTATGTTATTGGTCAGCAGCATGCAAAGCGTGTTCTTTCTGTTGCTGTTCATAATCATTATAAACGGTTGGCGCATCAGTCTAAAAGCAATGATATTGAGTTGGCTAAATCAAATATTCTTCTTGTTGGTCCAACGGGCTGTGGTAAAACTTATCTTGCACAAACATTAGCACGTATTATTGATGTGCCTTTTACGATGGCGGATGCGACCACTTTGACGGAAGCAGGCTATGTAGGTGAGGATGTAGAAAATATTATTTTGAAACTTCTTCAAGCTGCTGACTATAATGTTGAACGTGCACAACGTGGCATTGTTTATATTGATGAGGTCGATAAAATTTCTCGTAAAGCAGACAATCCTTCTATTACAAGAGATGTTTCGGGGGAAGGAGTTCAGCAAGCGTTATTAAAAATTATGGAAGGAACGATTGCTTCTGTTCCTCCTCAAGGTGGACGTAAGCATCCGCAACAAGAGTTTCTTCAGGTTGACACCACAAACATCTTATTCATTTGTGGGGGAGCTTTTGCTGGTTTAGAACGAATTATTTCAGGGCGTGGTGAAAAAACTTCTATTGGTTTTTCTGCGACCGTTAAGGCTCCTGATGAGCGTTGTGTCGGTGAAATTTTTCGTGATTTAGAGCCTGAAGATCTTATAAAATTTGGTTTAATACCAGAATTTATTGGGCGTCTTCCTATAGTCGCTACCTTAGAGGATTTAGATGTTAACGCCCTCATGCAAATTTTATCACAACCTAAAAATGCTTTAGTAAAGCAATATCAGCGTCTTTTTGAAATGGAGAATGTCGAGTTATCATTTCATGAAGATGCTTTACGTGTTATTGCGAAGAAAGCAATTGAACGTAAAACTGGTGCTCGTGGTTTACGTTCTATTATGGAGAAGATCCTTCTTGAGACGATGTTTGAGCTACCGGCTCTTGAAGGCGTTCAAAAAGTGGTTATTTCGAGTGATGTCGTTGATGGGAAAGCGCGTCCTCTTTATATTTACTCAGAACGTGCAGAAGATAAAGAAAATGTATCAGCATGATATTGTGCTAAGCACAATATGAAAGGTGGTAATGAACGGTATTTGATGGGTGTTTATAATAATATCATTATAATGCTTGATTTATGTATTAGTAATTACCACTTCATGTATTGTGAAGAGCTGAGGTTTTCTAAAGGTGGGCTGGTTGTTGTAGATAGCTCATAGGCTCCAGAAAGGAGAGTTATGCAATATATTGATGAAAAGACAGATGAAGTAAGAGATGGGGTTTATGCTGTTTTACCTCTTCGTGATATTGTAGTCTTCCCCCATATGATTGTTCCACTTTTTGTGGGCCGCGAAAAATCAATTCGTGCTCTTGAAGAAACGATGGCGGTTGACAAGCAAATACTATTGGTGACACAAAAAAATGCTTCTGATGACGATCCAAAATCAGAGGATATTTATCATATTGGTACATTTGCTAATATTCTTCAACTTTTAAAGCTTCCTGATGGTACTGTAAAGGTTTTGGTTGAAGGAACTGCACGTGCAAAAATTAGTCAATTTGCTTTAAGTGAAGGTTATCATCAGGCATATGCGACTGTTACAGAAGAATCTAGAGAGGGTGATGTTGAGATTGAAGCTCTTTCAAGGTCAGTGATTGCTTATTTTGAAAACTATGTAAAGCTTAATAAAAAAATCTCTCCTGAAGTTGTTAATGCGATTGGTCAGATTGATAATCCTTCTAAGCTTGCCGATACGATTGCTTCTCATTTGATGATTAAACTTGCAGAAAAACAGGAAATACTAGAGCTCTTACCTGTACGGGCCCGTCTTGAACGTGTTCTGTCCTTCATGGAAGGAGAAATTTCTGTTTTGCAGGTTGAAAAACGTATTCGTTCGCATGTTAAACGGCAAATGGAAAAAAACCAACGAGAATATTATCTCAATGAGCAGATGAAGGCTATTCAAAAAGAGTTAGGGGCAGGTGATGATAGCCGAGATGAACTCTCTGAATTAGAAGAACGTATCAAGAATACAAAACTATCCAAGGAAGCACAGGAAAAAGCTGGGGCAGAATTGAGAAAATTACGGAATATGTCTCCTATGTCTGCAGAAGCGACAGTTGTCCGTAACTATCTTGATTGGTTATTAGCAATGCCTTGGGGTAAAAAATCTAAGATTAAAAACAATTTAGATTTTGCTGAAAAGGTCATGAATAATGAACATTTCGGTCTTGAAAAGGTTAAGGAGCGGATTATTGAATATTTGGCTGTACAAAGTCGCGCGTCAAAGATAAAAGGTCCTATTATTTGTTTGTTAGGTCCTCCTGGTGTAGGGAAAACATCATTAGCGCGCTCTATTGCAAAGGCGACGGGGCGTGAGTATGTTCGTATCTCTTTGGGAGGCGTGCGGGATGAAGCAGAAATTCGCGGACATCGCCGAACATATATTGGTTCGATGCCTGGAAAAATTATCCAGTCTATGAAAAAAGCAAAAAAATCTAATCCGCTTTTCTTGCTTGATGAAATTGATAAAATGGGACAAGATTTTCGTGGAGATCCTTCATCCGCTTTATTAGAAGTTCTTGATCCTGAACAAAACAGTACATTCATTGATCACTATTTGGAAGTTGAATATGATCTTTCTGATGTCATGTTTATCACAACTGCCAATACGCTTAATATTCCAGGTCCGTTAATGGATCGTATGGAAATTATTCGTATTGCTGGTTATACTGAATGTGAGAAAATGGAAATTGTTAAACAGCATCTTTTACCAAAGGCACTAAAAGATCACTCTTTGTCTAAAAAAGAACTCAGTATTTCTGATGGAGCACTAAGGTCAATTATTCAGTTTTATACACGTGAGGCAGGCGTTCGTAACCTTGAGCGTGAACTCATGAAAATTTCCCGCAAATCTGTTACAAAAATTCTCAAAACGCATCAAAAATCTGTAAAAGTTACAGAAAGTAATATTCATGATTTCTTGGGTGTTAAACGTTATCATTACAATCAGATTGAAGGAGAAAATCAAATTGGTGTTGTGACAGGCCTTGCGTGGACAGAAGTCGGTGGAGAGTTATTGACCATTGAAGGAGTTATGATGCCCGGCAAAGGTAAGATGACTGTAACTGGAAATTTACGTGATATTATGAAGGAGTCCATTTCAGCGGCAGCATCTTATGTACGTTCTCGTGCTGTTGATTTTGGTATTGAACCTCCACTTTTTGAAAAACGCGATATCCATGTTCATGTTCCAGAGGGTGCTACGCCAAAAGATGGCCCATCTGCTGGGATTGCAATGGTGACAGCAATTGTTTCGGTTCTTACAGGAGTAGCTGTGCATAAAGATATTGCAATGACTGGTGAAATTACTTTACGTGGACGCGTTTTACCAATTGGTGGATTAAAAGAAAAACTCCTAGCAGCTCTTCGAGGAGGGATAAAAAAGGTACTTATTCCTGAAGAAAACGCAAAAGATTTGGTTGATATTCCTGACGATGTCAAAAATAATATGGAAATTATTCCGGTAAATCATGTGAGTGAAGTTTTGAAACACGCTTTGGTTCGTTTTCCAGACACTATTGAATGGAAAGAACCCTCTACGGTGGCTGTCCCAATCCGGTCAGAGGGCAGTGATAGTGAAGGAATACAGATTGCGCACTGATTCACTTATCTCATTTATAACGGCATTTTTTAGGTGGCAGAAGGCGTTGTTGAGGTTATTGTTCTGTTTTTTGTTGGAAAAAGTGAAAAATTCCGTGAATAACTGTGATTATTGCTAAAAAAACAATGTTTTGGATAAAAATAAGACTTCTGTTTGCTGTACTTTTCAATAAACTGACCAATAACATGATTAAGTCATGTTGTCAGGTAATATAGGGAAAGGAAATATTTTATGAATAAAAGTGAATTGGTTAGCTCCGTTGCTGAAAAGGCAGGTGTTTCGAAAGCGCAAGCTGGTGCTGTTGTTGATGCTTTTATGGCTTCTGTAACAGAAGCTTTGGCTTCAGGGGGAGATGTTCGTCTTCCAGGTTTTGGCTCTTTTGAAGTTTCTCATCGTGCTGCAACAAAGGGGCGTAATCCTTCAACTGGTGCTGAGATCGATATTCCAGCACGTTCTGTACCTAAATTTTCTGCAGGAAAAAGCCTTAAAGAAGCAGTTAATAAAAAATAATTTAAGCTACATAAAAAAACCCGATTTATTTATAAGCGGGTTTTTTTTTAGCACATGTATTATGCCCATTTTTCATATAACACGTTGAGATTTTTGCGGTATTTTTTATTTTCATGTATTACTTGTATTTTTGAAAATAATTTTAAGTGTTGTATAAAATACTGTCAGCTTAAAATATATTTTTTAGCCTTTTCAGTAAAATATTGCACTGTATTAGTGCAGTACCGGTGTGGCTTATAAAATGTAATGTTAACTTTTATTACGCTGAAGTGTTACGATATTTATTTCAAAACAAGATCCGTAAATAGTATGAGGCAAAAAACTCTGTAAAGTCTATAAAAGTTATTATATACTACCATTTACGCTTAATAAAAGTGCATGTTGGTGCCACCGTACTGTTTTTCTCAGTTCCTATAATGTTGCGATTAGCCCTCAACATCTGAGATGAGTGCATAAGGAATAGTTTTATTCTTTTACTTATACGCCAACCTTGCTTGTGACGCACCAAGAGGATAAGTTTTATTGATTTATTATAAGAGATTCTGAAATGAAAGAATCTTATGATATTCAGATTTCACTTTCAATATTGTGATTTTTCTTGGCATTTGAGAGGGAAGAGATAGATCCAGCTCTATCCTACAAATATTTTTTCCATATCCCTATTTCACTTGTGATATGCAAGCGAGCGTTTTTTCTTCATCACACAAGAGTTAAAGTGAGAGAATAACACAAATTTTGATGAAGGAAGTTAAAAAACAGAAAAATTACTCTTATAAAATAATGTATATTACGTAATATAAAAAATATTAATAGAGATAATACAGTATTGCTTGTTTATTTTCCATCTATTTAAATTTTTATTATTCATAATATATTGATATAATTATTTTATTTTTAGTCATTAAATCATATTAAATTGTTGATAGCGGTAAAGGTTTTTTATAGCCAAAAGTTATTTTACAAGCTCCTACATAATTAAATAAATGATGAAACGTAGAGTAGTATTTATTGATTGGGGGAGACAGTCTTTAAAAGGCTTTAGAATGATTTTTTCACGAGAGTCATAAAGATCTATTCAGTAGATGAGAGGCGAATCGTGTGTTTTTTATAAGGAACTCTTTGATTCTTTATCTGCTAACCACTGAGTACAATCATTGAGAGCTCTTGCTGTGATGGCTTGTTTTTTTACTAATTTTTTTTCTTTACTTGCTAGGCGTTTTCCTGAATGTCTAATAGAAGCAATAGGGGGAAAGAGTCCGAAATTGATATTCATTGGCTGAAAGGACTGTGTTTCTGCTTTTTCATCTATGATGTGTCCCCCTGTAATATGATTCAAAAGGGCTCCGAATGCTGTCGTTTGTGGGGGTAGGCAAGGGGAAATATGATGATATTCGGCAGCAGCAAAACGTCCAGCAAGAAGCCCTATTGCCGCTGATTCTACATAACCTTCACATCCGGTAATTTGCCCTGCAAAGCGTAGTTGTTTTTTTTGTTTTAAACGAAGGGTTTGATCAAGAATAATTGGCGAGTTGAGGTAGGTATTGCGGTGAAGACCACCAAGACGCGCAAACTCTGCTTTTTCAAGACCGGGAATCATTCTAAAAATGCGAATTTGTTCACCATATTTCAGTTTTGTTTGAAAGCCGACCATATTGTAAAGCGTTCCAAGTTTATTATCTTGGCGTAATTGAACGACAGCATAGGGTTTAACTGTAGGGTTATGGGCATTGGTTAAGCCCATAGGTTTCATAGGACCGTGTCTTAACGTTTCAAGTCCGCGCTCAGCCATAATTTCAATGGGGAGGCATCCATCAAAATAGGGCGTTTTTTCAAAGTCACGAAACTCTGTTTTTTCAGCATTTTTTAATGCTTCAACGAATGTTTTATATTGTTCTTTGTTGAGGGGACAATTAAGATAATCTTTTCCTGTTCCCTCAGGACCAATTTTATCATAGCGAGACTGATACCAACAAATGTTGATATCAATACTATCGGTATGGATAATAGGTGCAATCGCATCAAAAAAAGAAAGAGCTTTTATACCGGTTATTGCTTGTAATTCTTGAGCAAGTGCAGGTGATGTAAGGGGACCCGTTGCAATGACAACATGTTTCCAAGCTTTAGGAATTTCTTGAACTTCTTCACGTTTGATTGTTATAAGAGGATGGTTTTCGATTGCTGTCGTAACGGTTTTTGAAAATCCATCACGGTCAACAGCAAGGGCACTACCTGCGGGAACTTTGTTGGCATCAGCAGCTTTCATAATTAACGATTTCGCTAATCGCATTTCAGCATGTAAAAGCCCTACGGCATTTGTTAATGAATCATCGCAACGAAATGAATTTGAACAAACCAGTTCTGCCAAATTATCGGTTTTATGGGCATCTGATTTTTTTTCGGGTCGCATTTCATGCAAAACAACAGGAATTCCTGATTGAGCGATTTGCCAGCTTGCTTCACACCCCGCAAGACCACCACCGATGATATGAATTGGGATATCGAATGTCTTTAACATAATTGACTTTTAGCGTAAGCAGTTATGTATGAAAAGCATAGATTTTGTTTTTTTTAATATATTTGTTTGCTTTTTTCCCGTAATTAATGGTATAGAGACGCCGCTTGTATAAGGTTATTAGCTTGTAAGTTTGAGCGGATGTGGCGAAATTGGTAGACGCACCAGATTTAGGTTCTGGCGGGAGACCGTGGGGGTTCGAGTCCCTCCATCCGCACCAAAGCAATCCCTTAAGTGCTACGGATTTCTACGTGTCTGAAATTCCGCTTCATGGTAAATGTAACACTCGAAGTGTTAGAATGTAATGATTATTAGAGTGGGTTTATCCCTCTCCTTAGGAAAATGAAGGTGTTTAATGCAGGTTACCGAGACGCTTAATGAAGGACTGAAGCGCGAAATTAAGATCGTGGTTCCAGCGAAAGATTTAGAAGAAAAGCTGAATGAAAGATTGGATGATACCAAGGGAAAAATCAAGCTTAATGGTTTTCGTCCCGGTAAAGTGCCTAGTGGACATTTGCGAAAAATGTATGGTAAATCCTTTATGGCGGAGATTCTCAATGAGATACTCAGTGATGCGCCTCGGTCTATTTTAGCAGATCGCAATGAACGTGCAGCGATGCAGCCAAAAATTGATATAGATGAAGATGAAAAAATTCTAGATGGCAAAGCTGATTTTACTTTTAGTTTAAAGTATGAAGTTTTACCAAAAATTGAAATTAAAGATTTTGAACATATTAAGGTTATCCGTGAAATTGCAACTATTCCTGAACAGGATATTGATGATCAAATCAATCGCGTCCTTTCTTCTACGCGTAATTATTCCCTAAAAGAGGGGGCTTCTGAAGAAGGTGATCGTATTACCATAGATTATCAAGGTAAGCTTGAAGGCGTTCCATTTGAAGGTGGGGCAGATAGTGATGCACAACTGATTCTTGGATCAAAACAATTTATTCCTGGTTTTGAAGAGCAATTGGTTGGTGTGAAAGCTGGGGATGCAAAAACGATTTTTGTTAAATTTCCTGATGATTACAGTGCAGCACATTTGGCCGGACGGGAAGCAGAGTTTGACATTACTGTCAAAGCTGTCTTTAAACCAGATGAATTAAAAATTGATGATGAAGCAGCACAAAAAGTTGGTTTAGAGTCTCTAGATCGCTTACGTGAGGTCGTTCGTGGGCAGATTGAAAGCCAATATGGTTCAGTGACACGTCAAAAAGTTAAGCGTCAAATTCTTGATGCTTTAGATGCTGATTATAATTTTGAGATTCCTGAGGAACTTTTAGAGATTGAGTTTAACAATATATGGGCTCAGGTTAATGATGATTTGAAAAAGGCTGGGCGCAGTTTTGAAGATGAAGGTATTACAGAAGAAAAGGCACGGGAGGAATATCGTGTCCTTGCGCAACGTCGTGTTCGTCTTGGTTTGGTGCTTTCTGAAATTGGAATGAAGGTTGGTGTTAAAGTTAGTGAGGATGAGCTAAAAGCAGCCGTTTTTGATCAGGTTCGCCAGTATCCTGGACAAGAGAAAGAGATTATGGATTTTTTCCGCAGGACTCCGGAAGCTGTTGAAAATCTACGTGCTCCGATTTTTGAAGAAAAGGTCATTGATCATTTATTAGCACAGATAAAAGTCACAGATAAAGAAGTGACGGTTGAAGAGTTGATGAAAGAATATGACGAATCAGATGTCCCTGAAGAAAAGCCGGCAAAGAAAAAGTCTGCAGTGAAAGAAACGTCTACAGAGAAAACATCAGCTAAGAAAAAAGCTCCTAAAAAAGCTTAATATTTATGCAAACAGAAAAAGCCCGATAGAATCGGGCTTTTTGTAAGATTTATATCCTAGGATTGCACTGAGAGAATGGTTTTAGATAAGCCATGAGTATATTTTAAAATATTGGTAGTGGATTGGCAATGAGCATCATTGATACGCGTACTCCTGATTCTAAGCGTTTTATTTCTGGAGTTACAGGTGATTGGGAAGTCATCATTGGCATGGAAGTTCATGCGCAAATCATATCAAATTCAAAACTTTTTTCAGGAGCATCAACCAAATTTGGTGCAGAGCCAAACAATCATGTATCACTTATTGATGCAGCCATGCCAGGTATGTTGCCTGTTCTTAATCAAGAATGTGTCCGTCAAGCGGTTCGAACGGGGTTAGGATTAAAGGCGCATATTAATTTAAAATCTGTTTTTGATCGCAAAAATTATTTTTATCCAGATTTACCGCAGGGGTATCAGATCTCTCAATTTCGCTATCCCATTGTGGGAGAGGGAAAGATTATCATATCTGTTGGTCCAGATTCGAATGGCCAATTTGAGGATATTGAAGTAGGAATTGAGAGGTTGCATCTTGAACAGGATGCTGGAAAATCGATGCACGATCAACATCCAACGATGTCTTTTGTAGATCTTAATCGTTCTGGTGTTGCTCTTATGGAAATTGTTTCCAAACCTGATATGCGCTCATCAGATGAAGCCAAAGCCTATATGACAAAATTGCGTACGATTGTTCGTTATTTGGGCACTTGCGATGGCAATATGGATGAAGGTTCTATGCGTGCAGATGTCAACGTATCTGTTCGTCGTCCTGGTGAAAATTTTGGAACGCGCTGTGAAATTAAAAACGTTAATTCTATTCGCTTTATTGGTCAAGCCATTGAGTATGAAGCGCGTCGTCAGATCGCAATTTTAGAAGATGGAGGCGTCATAGATCAAGAGACTCGGCTTTTTGATTCGGCTAAAGGTGAAACGCGCTCTATGCGCTCAAAAGAAGAAGCACATGACTATCGTTATTTTCCTGATCCTGATCTTTTACCATTAGAATTTGATCAAGCGTTTGTGGATGCTTTGGCAGCAGACTTACCAGAATTGCCTGACGCTATAAAAGCACGTTTTGTTAAGGAAATGGGATTGACAGTGTATGATGCTTCCATTCTTGTGACAGAAAAGGCTATTGCTGATTATTTTGAAGAAGTAGCACGTGGGCGTGATGGAAAAATAGTTGCCAATTGGGTGATTAATGACCTTTTAGGGGCTTTAAATAAAGATAATTGTGAGATTGAAGAGTCACCGGTATCGCCAAATCAATTGGGAAGCATTATTGATCTCATAAAAGAAGGAGTTATTTCTGGAAAAATTGCCAAAGATCTTTTTGAGATTATTTGGAATGAGGGGGGAGATGCACGCCAAATTGTAGAAGAGCGAAATATGAAGCAGGTGACAGATACAAAGGCAATTGAAAGAGCCGTTGATGAAATCATTGCTAATAATTCTGATAAAGTTGCGCAAGCAAAACAGAAACCCGCTTTAGCTGGTTGGTTTGTTGGACAGGTAATGAAAGCAACAGGTGGTAAGGCAAACCCTCAAGCTGTTAATGAATTGGTTAAGATGAAACTTGGCATAGATTAAATTTTATGGGGTGGAGAAGAAGCCATACATATGATATCTTCTTGAAATTAAGGGATAGCACGTTATCCTATCAATTGGAATTGTAGCTGAATTTACTAGTAACTTTTTCGGTAATTTCAATCGTTAACAGTTTTATTCCAACGATTAATTTCATGAGCGCACTAAATGAATGGAATAGCAGATGGCTCATTTTTTTAAGCAAATCTTCACATGGTGGAATGGCAATACCATTGGTACGCGTTTTTTCACATGGCGCAAAGGTAAGCGGATAGGGGAAGATCAATTTGGAAATATATATTATGAAGGGGGACTTCATAAGGATGGTTATCCGCACCGTTGGGTTATCTATAAAGACTATTCTGAGGCCTCTACTATTCCACCAGGTTGGCACGGCTGGATTCATCATCGCTGTGAGTACCCACCAACACAGGAGGATTATCATCCTTATGAATGGGAAAAGCCTCATGTTGCAAATATGACAGGAACAAGTGAGGACTATCGACCAAAGGGGGCTATCACCTCCAATGGAGAGCGTTCTTGTGTGCATGAAGATTATGATGCGTGGTCACCTAAAAAATAAAAGATTTTAGTGTGCGCGTGTATTTTTGTCTTATTGGACTCTATGTTATGAAAAGAATTATTTTTAAGATGCGATTGATTTTGATATGATGAAATTTTTTTTATTGTTAGGGGTAAAGCATTTTATATATATTTTTTTAATGGGAGTTTTAGTATTTTTATCCTTAAATAGTGGAGTGCGGGCTGAGCGTATTAGCAATGGAATTGCTGTTTTTGCAGGTCTTGACAAAATCACGGGGCGGACCACACGTTTTGAAGTTACTCTTGGTAAAATTTATCAGTACGGTGCATTACAGGTGACGCCACGTGCGTGTTATACGAGCTCTAAAGATGAACCAACGCGTACAACTGGTTTTGTTGAAGTCAATGAAGTGACATTAGATAAAAAAGTACGGCGTATTTTTACAGGATGGATGTTTGCAGATAGTCCTGGTTTGAACGCTGTTGAGCATCCTATTTATGATGTGTGGTTAAAGGATTGCAAGCAGAATTCTCAAGATCTTCCTCTTCAATGATTAGTGTGTTATCTATTATAATACATTGATTTATAATGGCCCTTTATCATTTTACAACTTAATAAGAGGTTCAATTTCCTATGATTGCCTCATTTAAAATTTTTCTATATTGAATTAATCCAAATTATTCTCTTGCGCATTACAAGTGGCGGATGTGCAGATAAGATTCTCTAAGATAAGGAATAAAAATTTCCTTCATGAACTGTTTAAATTCAAAGAGGCATCATTAAAATAAACATATTTTGCAGTGTTTCATAAGAGACAGTTCTTGAATTATATTTGTTAGAGGTTGAAATGAAAGGCTTGTTGATATTTGTTAAAGAGATGAACTGAAGCTTTTGCATTTATGAGGGAAACAGACTATCAAGTGAGTAGTTCATCATGAAACACTAATGAATATATCTAGAGAAAGCTGTGTTGATAGTTTTTTCTCATAGAGATGTCGTTTTTCATTCAAAGAGTAGAAGCAATGCAAGCTATATTAATGGAAAAATTGAGATTTAAGATTATTTAAAGTTTATCAATCGAAGTATAGTTTGGTTATAAAATGCAATGATCAGTATGTTTCTAGTAAAAAAACAATGTTTATATATTTTTATTATACACCACCTCATAAGTGAGTTTGTCTATTCGTAAGTTCTTGTATATTACATGATAACTTCACATTTAAATAAGCAGGATACCGCTAAGTTTGTAAATCATATTCTTGATATCCGTGCTTTTTAAAATCTTTTGTATAAAATACACGTGTTTTCATGTAGAGCTATTGAAAATTTAAAAAGGGGCTTCGAAGAGGCGTTGAAAAGATTCTGCATCACTGGGAGTGGTATATTTATTTTGTATAAAGAATAACCCATTCTCTAAAGAATACGAGATTTTATAAAATGAAAGTTTCTAGTCACCAACATAATAATGTTTCTCGATTACCGAAACAACCTAAAGAACCCTTGTTGAATGTTCCATTTATTATAGTTGTTTTGATAGCATTTTGTTTTTGTCTTTATTGCATTTCTCAGTATTTTTTTTCTCATAAGGTTTATGTTGAAAGTCTTGAATTTTTTTCATTTATACCAGCATTGTTTAAGAGGGATCCTGTAGCACTCTGTTATACCATGGTGAGTTATTCATTTATGCATAGTAGTTTTAAACATGTTGCTCTTAATATGGTTTGGCTTTTGGTTTTTGGCTCTCCTTTAGCAAGGCATTTTGGTGTTTTACGTTTTTTAATTTTTTGGGTGTTAACGGCTGTTATTTCTGTTTTGACTTATTTTACATTTCATCAAGAAAGTACCATATCACTTATTGGGGCGTCAGGTGCCGTATCTGGAATGATGGGAGCTATTGCACGTTACGGTTTTTCTAGTGGTTATCTATCTGTTAATGCGCAGAACGAAAATTTTTTGGGACCTTTATTGTCCGTCAAAAAAGCTCTGTGTTCTAAGGGGGTACTTGTTTATATGAGTGTATGGCTGACGGCTGATTTTATCATAGGTATTTCTTCTATTTTGTTTGAAGAAAATGGCATCTCAATAGCATGGGAAGCTCATATTGGCGGGTTTCTTGCGGGTTTTTTGTTGGTTGGTTTTTTTGATGTTTCACAAAAAAATTAAAAACTAGAATCTAAGATATTTATGTGCCACATAAAGCGCTATTGTTGCTGCATTTGAAACATTTAATGATTTAATATTTCCAGGCATATCAAGGCGTGTTAAAGCGCAAACGGTTTCACGTGTTTTTTTACGTAAACCTTTACCTTCTGCTCCTAAAACAAGAGCAATTTTATTCCCTGTTAATGCTGTTTCTAGAGGTTTGTCCCCTTCTGAATCGAGACCAAAGCTTGTAAAACCTGTTTGATGAAGTTCTTGAAGAGCTTCAGCGAGGTTTCGTACGGTAATATAATGAATCATTTCCAGAGCTCCAGATGCCGCTTTCGCAAGAACACCGCTTTCGTGGGGAGAGTGACGGCAAGTTGTAATAAGCGCTTTAGCTTTCAATGCAACTGCAGAGCGCATAATAGCGCCAACATTATGCGGATCGGTAATTTGATCCATGACAATGACCAGATCAGTATTGGTTAGTTCCGAAAGTTTGCATGGTTTGAGGGGTAAAGTTTCCAAAACAATACCTTGATGAACAGCCTCACTTCCAACAAGCGAATCAAGATATTTGGGGGTGCATAATGTAACAGAGCAAGGATAATCTGATTCGGATATATTTAATCGTTTTAAGGCATTTTGTGTAACGTAAAGACATTTTAAAATTCTTTTTGGGTTTTCTAAAGCTGCCTGAACAGAATGAATGCCATAAAGATGGATGATCCCTTGCTGTAAAGAAGCAGCTTTCTTCTTTAGGTGTGTAAAAGATCGAGAAGGAGAGCCTTTTGTATCGCGATATCGGCGACGTAAACGAGCATAATGAGAATTTTGTGATGTTTTTTCTTTCATAGCTTCTTTATAGCGTGTTAATAAGAAAAATAGAGAGAAAAAATCTGTGATTTAAAGTTATGAGCAGGAAATTTGTACAGAATTGTATTTATTCTGTTGACAGATACAATAGTAATCGTCATAACCACTTCGCAATCAGATTGAATTGAATGGGTATTCAAGATGGTTTTCGTAATGTCTCATTGCGCGACTTTACCGGTGTAATGGAGGGGTGCCCGAGTGGTTAAAGGGGGCGGACTGTAAATCCGTTGCGTATGCTACGTTGGTTCGAATCCAACCCCCTCCACCATTCATCGAAGGAGAGTTATTATGTGAGTCAAGCGGGTATAGCTCAATGGTAGAGCAGCAGCCTTCCAAGCTGAATATGCGGGTTCGATTCCCGCTACCCGCTCCAAATAGTTGTTGGTGATTGGGCAAATAGGTATGATGGAGGATATTCCATTTATAGATTGGGTGGGGTTTTCCGTCTAAGAGTTGTGGTGATTGAGCTGGTTACAGCCTAGTCGGATTGAGTTTTGCAGGACTGTCCCTAGGTGCTAACAAGAATAGGGAATAAAACAAGAGATTAATAGCGATGGCGAAGAGCAAGTTTGAACGAACAAAACCGCATGTTAATATTGGTACGATTGGTCACGTTGATCATGGGAAGA
>NZ_JBHIMM010000010.1:0-69019 GCF_042194115.1 Bartonella sp. MR90HLJMH | reverse complement strand
ATCATTTTTTACTTTTTTTTAAAATAAAATAACATAAACAACTGGTTGTATTTCAATACATTACACTAAAATAAAAAGCGTATAAAAAGTTCCTTGCTAGATAACAGCGGCTTTCAGATTATAATACCCCTCCCCTCACAACGATTGCAACTTTTCTTACATATCACAATAAGGCTAAAGATAGAGTACATATTCTATAATCACCATTGCATAAACCTCTTACACGCTTTATGCTTTGCCATAAGAGCAAAAGGAAGATGTCAATGTCATCTAAACTGACGCGTAACCAAACATTGGTTTTAAACACTTTAAAAAAAGCAAAAGGGCCTTTAAGTGCTTATGCGATTCTCAATCACTTACGCGAAGAAGGTTTTCGTGCACCTCTCCAAGTTTATCGTGCGTTAGAAAAACTCGTACAGTTAAAGTGTATTCATCGTCTTGAAAGTGTAAATGCCTTTATGGTCTGTTTACACCCTGAAAACTGTCAACATGAACTTACAACGTTTATAATTTGCGAAAACTGTGGTACAGTCAACGAAATACAAAATCAAACGATTGTATCGAGTTTAAAACAGATGGTTCAAGCTGTTGACTTCCAAGCCCACAAAAGCACCCTAGAAGTACGAGGCCTTTGTAAAAAATGCGTAACAAAATAAGACCTTGAACTTGCAAGTTCATATTTTTAGCATTATGTTTCAAAAATCATCTTATTGCTTGAAAAGCTCTTATCGTCCTTGCATGTATATCACCCTAGTCTATAGTGATGGGTTTATTATACTCAGTGGAACATAAATATTGAAAGTATAAAATCATGTCCGTAACTGAGACAATTTTTTCAACCAAAAACTTCAATAAAACGCAACAAAAGAAAGTAATCAAAGCTCTTCTTATTGTCTTTGCACTTTCTGTGCTTTGGTTTAGCTATAAGTATATAACGCAATGGCGTTATATACTCTCCACTGACGATGCCTACGTGCAAGGAGATATAGCAGCTATTGCGACTAAATTAAATGGATATATTGAAAAAATTGCCATTAAAGCCAACCAAGTTGTAAAAAAGAACGATGTTTTATTTTACCTAGACAACGGTGATTATCAAATAGCCTTGGATCAAACAGACGCACATCTTAACACACAGAAAAAAACACTTCTACGCATTGATGCACAAATCACAGCCGCTCATAGTGCTTTAGATGATGCAAAAGCACAAAAAGCAGCCGCTTCAGCCATAGCAACCAATGCACAACTCACCTTAAAACGTGTAACAGAACTGAAAAAAAATCGTTATGCTCCTCAATCCGAGGTTGATGATGCCAAATCAGCTTATGAACAAGCCGTTGCGAATGTTAACAGAGCGGACGCACAAATGGCTGCAGCACGTGCGAATATCCGAGTGCTAGAAGCGCAACGAAGTGAAATAGAAAGCCAAACAAAGAGTTTAGAACTCACGCGTGAAAAAGCACAACGTGATCTTGATTCGACCGTTATACGAGCGCCATTTGATGGCGTTATAGGAAATTTAACAGCAAAAACGGGAGATTTTGTTGTAAATGGCCAACGTCTTGCGGCGTTAGTCCCCATACATGCACTTTATATTGAAGCCAACTATAAAGAAACACAGTTGCAAAATATTCACGCAGGACAAAAGGCTTATATTGCTATTGATGCATTCAAAAAGGAATTTTTTACAGGAAACGTGCTTTCTATTTCGCCCGCAACAGGCGCTGTTTTTTCTCTTTTGCCTCCACAAAATGCTACTGGTAACTTTACAAAGATTGTCCAGCGCATTCCCGTACGTATTTCTATTCCAGAAGAAGTCTTAAAAACCGGACATATCCGAGCAGGGATGAGTGTTTCAGTGAAAGTTGATACACGTACAAAGCCACAAGATAAAAGTCTCTTATAACAAAAAAGTAGAAGATCTTACTATGACATCTTCCATACCAGAGCCCATACAATCTCAAGAACGCATCGGAATGCACAAAATTATAGTTTTTATTGCTATGTCTTTTGGCATGTTTATGGCAATCTTAGATATCCAAATCGTTTCCTCTTCTTTAGCTGAAATTCAAGCGGGTCTTGCAGCAAGCTCTGAAGAAATTTCATGGGTTCAAACTTCCTATCTCATCGCTGAAGTCATCATGTTGCCGCTTTCTGGATTTTTAGGACGATTGCTTTCAACACGTGTTTTCTTTACCTTATCAGCTATCGGTTTTACGATTACTTCTGTTCTTTGTGCAACGGCAACATCTATTGGAGAGATGATTTTGTATCGCGCACTACAAGGTTTTATTGGTGGTGGAATTATCCCTAGTGTTTTTGTTGCCTCCTATGTCCTTTTTCCTCCTTCCAAACGTCCCATTGTTACCCCTATCGTCGGACTGGTCGCAACATTAGCCCCCACCATTGGTCCAACCGTGGGAGGCTATATTTGTCATCTCTCATCGTGGCATTGGCTCTTTCTCATCAATGTACCCTTCGGGATTATCATCTCAATTCTCGCTTGGAAATTAATTGATTTTGATAAAGCTGATCCCTCTTTAATGAAGAAATTTGATTGGTTAGGCCTCATTTCTATGGCTACTTTCTTGGGAACTTTAGAGTATGTTCTAGAAGAAGGAGCACGTCATGATTGGCTGAGTGATAGGCTGATTCGGAATTTTTTCATTATCATGATTCTTGCTGCAGCCTTATTCTTCTGGCGTGCTTTTACAGCAAAAGAACCCATTGTAGATCTCTCTACTTTTTCTAATTTTAATTTTTCTGCTGCATCCATTTTTTCCTTTGCACTGGGAATAGGTCTTTATGGACTCACATATCTTTATCCTGTCTATTTAAGCCAAATCCGCCATTATGATGCCCTCATGATTGGAGAAACATTGTTTCTTTCAGGATTCGCCATGTTATTAACTGCTCCGCTTGCTGGATTTCTTTCAGCCCGAATGGATGCACGTTTAATGATGGCAATAGGACTTTTGGGTTTTGCAATAGGCACTTGGATGGCGAGCTCTATCACAGATAACTGGGATTTTTGGCAACTCTTTTGGCCGCAAGTTTTCCGTGGTGCTTCTGTGATGTTATGTATGGTTCCTGTTAATAATATTGCCTTGGGAACACTCCCGCCAGAACGAATGCAAAATGCTTCTGGACTCTTTAATCTCACACGAAATCTAGGTGGTGCTGTAGGGCTTGCGATTATCAGCACTCTCATGACAAAACGCACAGACTTCCATTATGAACGAATAGCCGAAACGCTTAACCACGCAAACAGACAAGCAACTGAAATGCTTTCAAAGCTTACTTTATTTTTCAAAACAGAAACCTTTGATTCGTATACTCTTGCTCTTTCTCAATTGTTTGGTATGGTACGCATACAAGCAACGATTATGGCTTTTAGTGATATTTTCTTTATTATGACCATTATCTTTGTTACTTTGACATTTATGACCATTTTTCTTAAAAAAATACCACCTCTCATGGATGCACCACCAAGTCACTAAACTTAATTAAAATTGAGAAATATTTTTCATCTTTATCACCTTCCTCGCTTCCTATGCACTTTATCTCTTCTCAAGAGACAGTATAAATCAACATATGATTCTAAATGATTCTTCTGATAAAAATTCTTTTCAATGCGGGCTCTTTACGCACTTAAAAATAACTTCTCGCATACAAGAATTGTTTTAGATGATAATAAACAAAGAGCTTATCTAAAGTGCTCCACACCATAAAGATAAAGCAGCTATTTCTATAGGATTTTTGATTTACCACCGTAGGGCAAAAAACATTAAAACAATATTTGCGCCTGTCATTAAATCTCTCATCTATCTACCCCCCCTTTTACGCTACTATCCTCATAAAAACTATTCTGTAAGATTCTTTGCCCTTCACTCTTTTGATTCTCACAAGAATATTCATAAAAGATTGATGATTCTTGTGATTTTTATTCATTCACCTATTTCCCTTATAATATGTAGGAGAACATTTTTTTGATTCTGGATACAAAATTTTACATGAGAAAATCATTTTGTATTTGATACTCTCATGCCAATTGCAAAACGATCTACCTTTATAGCAAAAAAAATAATGATATATTTTTTTCAAAAAAGTTGCTTTTGAACATATAATTTTATTTTTTATACTCTTTGAACAAGCGCTAAAATTGTATAAAATTTCTCAAAATGTCTCTCTATTGAATCAATCAAAACTATTCCCTTGCACATAAAAAGCAAAGAGATAAAAACTGCTTAAGAAAAAAGTAAAATATCCAACCGTTTCGATGCATGATCTACCAACGATATTGAAAACTGGAAAACTGCATGATGATACCGGCTTTAAAAGAATACAAGACCACTCAAAAATCCGGTTCCTTAATATTATAAAACAGGACGCTATTCCAAAAAAATGAGCTTTAAATATATTCCTACTCACTTAACTGAAATTATCAAAAATAAGAAACCAGCCACATAAAGAAAAAGCCATATAATAAAATCGCAATACAACTCCCCAAAACTTTGTACCGCTAAATACTTTGGCACTAGTCAGAATAGTATGCTCTCCTCAACGCCAGCTGTTGAAAAACAAATTTAAACACTATCTTCAAGCCACTTTATGATGCTGAAAACGATTCGAAACTTCTCGTTCTCCACTAGGAACTAAAGTGCCATAACACCCAGAAAGATAATGTGGTATCAGTTCCAACGCTTGAAAGCGATGCTTTTCATAAGGACCAGGCATTGCCAAATTTTCTGTTAAACTATTTGAAAAGCCAAAACGTTGATAAAATTCAAAATCCCCTACCAGCAAAATGGCGCCATATCCCAATTTTTTTGCTGTTTCAATTGCGTGGCGGACTAAAATTGATCCTATTCCCAGACCAGCACATTCAGATGCGACAGCCAAGGGACCCAAAAGTAAAGCATGTTGTGTTTTATTTTTTCCTTTAGAAAAAGAAACATGCCAAAGACGGACACTTCCCACAAGCTCTCCAAGCGCATTTTTAACCACAAAAGAAAGTCCTTGAGCAGCTAACCGACCACGACGTAAAGCCTCTGATGATTTACGTTTACGTCCATACCCCATCGTTGAATCAAGCAAAATTTCTCGATAAGGCTTATCTGCTTCTTGCTCCAATAAAAGTGTAAAACATGCCCCATCTTTTGTTTGAAAATTCATCATGTTCATCTCAATGACCGCCCTCTTATAGCGCCATGACGAGCATAGCAAAAAATCTAAAAAACCTATAGTTAAAAGGAAACCTCAGATCACATATGATCGTAAAGGCTCAAAACCATTAAAAGCAACCGATGCGTAAGTTGTTGTGTAAGCACCCGTCCCATGAATCAATATTTCATCTCCTATCGTTAGGGATAGAGGAAGCGGATAAGGTGTTTTTTCATAGAGAACATCTGCCGAATCGCATGTTGGTCCAGCCAAAATACAAGGCTCCATAACCTTATCATCATGAGGTGTCTCAATAGGATAACGAATGGCTTCATCCATAGTCTCAGCAAGACCATTAAATTTTCCAATATCAAGATAAACCCATCGTACATTATCATTATCAGCTTTTTTAGATATCAGAACCACTTCTGTACGAATAACACCAGCATTACCAACCATCGCACGCCCAGGCTCAATAATCGTCTCAGGAATACGATTACCAAAATGCTTTTTCAATGAATCAAAAACTGCTGTACCATAAGCTTGTTCTGTAGGGACATCTTTCAAATAACGCGTTGGAAAACCGCCCCCCATATTCACCAACCTCAACGAAATGCCTTCTTGTTCCAAACGCTTAAAAACTGTAGCAGCATCCGATAAAGCACGATCCCACGCACTCAGATCAACCTGCTGAGACCCAACATGAAAAGAAACACCATAGGCTTGCAAACCCAATTGGTGTGCCCGTCTTAGAACATCAACCGCCATAGCAGGGACACAACCGAATTTGCGTGACAATGGCCACTCTGCACCTTTTCCATCGGTAAGAACACGGCAAAAAACACGTGCTCCTGGAGCAACACGCGCAATTTTTTCCACTTCTTCAACACAATCAACTGCATAAAGTGAAACACCCAATGCATATGCTCGTGCAATATCACGTTCTTTTTTAATCGTATTCCCAAAAGAAATACGCTCTGACGTTGCTCCTGCTTTTAAAGCCATTTCAATTTCTGCAACAGAAGCCGCATCAAAAGAAGATCCTAAAGAAGCAAGCAAACGCAAGATTTCAGGTGCTGGATTTGCCTTTATTGCGTAAAAAATACGCGACTGCGGCAGAGCTTTTTCAAAATTTAAATAGTTGTCACGAACAACATCAAGGTCAACAATTAAGCATGGACCTTCAGAACGATGTGTTGCAAGAAAATCGCGAATACGTTGCGTTGCCATCTGCAATTCTCCTTGAGGGAAAGCTCCCCCACTCTATGCTTGGACAGCCAAAACTGCCAAAAGCTAAAGGACAAAAAACACACAACAACTATCCCCATTCTGATTACAAAAAACCAGAAATTAGCATTGTATGCAGCGAAAGAACAGCGCGAAGCCGCGTCATTCTATTTTATCTGCCTTTTTGATTGGAGTTGAGAAAACCACTTCCGCACTGAAGGCAATGAGGTGTGCCTCTATAGTTATCCCAGTATTTAAAACTGGAAGACACCAGAAAGGCCCGCACCGTCGTTGCTTCAAGATGTCCTCATTCTTGCAATTGGCTGTAAGAATGACTGGAGCGGTTAGTTCCAGGTACCGTACCGGTTAATCTCACCATTTGAGAACCAGCGGACACCCACAGGCACGTGCGACTTTGGGCAATGCATCCTATAAAACGAATTCTTGCTCATTTCAATCATTTTTTTAATTTTAAACATTTTTTAATTCTTAAAGATAAAATGATGCGAAAAAACAACACTCTCTTCCACCAGACAAAGCTATCCATCCGCTTTCATGAGATGACACCCCTTACATCATCCGTGCAACATAAATCACTGTCTTGCTTTTAAAGCCCCTCATTTCTTTGCCCTATTCTATCTCCTAATATCCGCAGCAGAAAATAACGCAAAGTAAATTACTCAACACATTAATTTATAATGATAATTTATTATTTTGCCCTTAAACAACAATCTCATCATAAAATTCTCTTATTTCAACCCTCTTACAATGAATTCGTTAAGATCATTCTTTTGCGCATTACAAATAAAAAACAACTGAAAAAAGGGGAACCTCTTATATATCCTCTCAAATGCAAGGATGACCAACATTGAAAACTGGGGATAGTAACGACTGAAGCACTATCATTTTTAAAGATAACGATGTCCTTCCTCCAACAAATACCATTATCTTTCTTATTGACATCCTAAAAAAACATCCCTGTTTCCACATTCATTTCACAGCATCGCTTAAGCAAAATATCATGAAAATTCCCCATATAATATAGCTTGTGTAGTATAGATTAACTACATCGCACCCTCTTTATACTTATGAAAGTACAAGCCTGTGCCCCCATTCTATCTGCCAACTCCCAATATTGCAGAAACTCCTACATTGAAATGTTTCATAACACCTTATCTAAAATGATTTTTGTCCACACGTTTCTCCCATTTGTAACGTACAGGTGAATGAGTTTTAGGTGATTTGTTCTCATCTAATTTGAAAGCAATAAAGTTCACAATATTTAACTCTTTTATTCAAATAAAAATAATTTATCATTATAAATTAATGTATTATATTAAACTTTGGAATCATAAACTCCTATTATCATTTTATTTTTCCCACCTAGCATCTGCTTTTTCATCTCCTCTTATTAATCACATCTTATTCATACGCTTTTCTCTTAAGCTATGAATCTCCCTCCCCTGCGCTGTTGGTGAAGAAAGTTTCTATTTTAAAATGAAAAGTATTTAAAAACTCAATCCTATAAAATGTAAGGAGAGCAAACGATCTATAATGATTATTTATAAATCAAATAATTTAACATAGACAAAAAGACCGAATAATATCCGGTCTTATAGAATATTTTTCTACCAATATCAAAAAACTCTTTTCTCTTAAATTTAAGAGAAAAACGCTAAAATTTACAGCCCTACACTGCGCTATCCTTATGTCCCTTGATGAGAATCAATAGCACGCAACTTCAACAATTGAAACTGCCTATGGCGCTCACGAAAGCGCTCTCTATCGGCTTCACTACGCGTGTTATAACAAGCATCACAGGAAACACCTTCCTCATAATGAGACGATAATTTGCTTTCAGCATTAAGAGGAGAACGACACGCGCGACATAATTCGCGTCCACATTCTTCAAGACCATGTTGAACAGAAACACGCTCATCAAAAACAAAACACTCACCCCACCATAAACTTTCCTCTTTTGGAATTTTTTCTAAATATTTTAAAATACCTCCTTTTAGATGGTACACCTGCTCATAACCAAGTTCACGTACATAAGCTGTTGATTTTTCACACCGAATACCGCCTGTACAAAACATAGCAATTTTCTTTTTCTTCTTTAAATCAGCTTCATGTTGACGCACCCATTCAGGAAATTCGCGAAATGTTTTAATCTGCGGATCAATCGCTCCTTGAAAACTCCCAATCGCATATTCATAATCATTACGCGTATCGATCAAAATTGTCTCTTCATCTTGAATAAGAGCATTCCAATCTTCAGGATCCACATAAGTACCAACAACTTTTAGCGGATCAACACCTTCAACCCCCATTGTCACAATCTCTTTTTTCAACCGCACTTTCATGCGATGAAAAGGCATTTTTGATGCCCATGAATATTTAATCTCCGGCGTTTGAAACGCTGGCTCAGCCGTAATAAAATCCACCAATGCCTCAATCGCAGCACAAGAACCAGCAACCGTTCCATTAATTCCCTCTTGTGCTAAAAGCAGAGTGCCTTTGATATCCTTTGCTTGACATAAATCCTGCAAAGGTTTTTGTAATTGATGATAATGCTTCAAATCTGCAAAGCAATAAAGTGCAGCAACTTTAAAATTCTTTTCCATGTGTTTTGCCATAACGCGCGTTTCATTCAATTTCAAGATTTATTCATGTACTCTTTAACATATTGTGCTTAATCAAACGATACAAATAATATCATCTCCAAGAAGAAAAAATATCATGTGCCAAAAAAGAGAAAAGCTTTTAATATATCTCCAAGGACAAACTGTTATACCTGTTTTACTCATTGACAATCTACAAAGTGCTGTACCCTTAACACGTGCTCTTGTCAAAGGTGGATTAAAAACAATTGAGATCACCTTGCGAACACCAAATGCCCTCAAAGCAATTCAGAAAATTACACAAGAAGTCCCTGAAGCAATTGTTGGAGCCGGAACAATTCTCAACACAACACATTACGAAAAAGCCGAACAAGCGGGAGCCAAGTTTATTGTAAGCCCCGGATTATCAAATGAATTAATCAATTGTGCAAAAAATAGTGAAATTCCCCTTCTTCCCGCTGCAATGACCCCAAGTGAACTCATGCAAGCATTAAACAAAGGCTATTCATATCTCAAATTTTTCCCAGCTGAAGCCGCTGGAGGTATTGCCTTCATCGAAGCTTTAGCATCTCCCTTCTCTGATATCCGGTTTTGCCCAACAGGCGGTATTACACAAAAAAGTGCAACACAATGGCTCCAACTGCCTAACGTCTTCTGCGTTGGCGGTTCTTGGATAGCGCCCCAACAACTCATTGCAATAAGTGATTGGGATTCGATTACTGCATTAGCATATACTGCATCACAACTTCCCTCTCCCTCGAAAAAAGCTCTTTCTACAATATAATGTAAAATGCAAGAACATCAGCCCCTTCAACAAGACCAAAGCTTTCACACATCCTTGCGCAATCTTTAACATTGTCATAAAATCACAAATCATCACCCGATCTTCATCGAGATGAATTTAGGAGAGTGCTATTGTTTCAAAGCCGCTTGTTTCAAAAAAGCACCTACTCTCCATAACAGTCGTAATACGCCCCATATGCTCAGAAAGCTCACGAGTGGTCATAAAATAAAATTTCAACTGTTGTGCATATACTCCAATGAGTGGATCTTGTTGCAAAGAGGAAAAAGATCTTTTGCATAAATTAACTCATTCTGCTCACGCATTATTTAAAGTAAGGACAACTTCTGAAAATTTTTCATAAGTGCCAAGATCACGAATAAAGCTTGCAAAAGGAAAAAAACCGTACCGGTTTGAAAGAAGATAAAGCCTCAACTTTTCCACTCATTACTCCACAAAAGCGCGCTCTACAACATAAGTAGCAGGAGCATTATTAGCCCCTTCAACAAGACCAAAACTTTCACACATCCTTGCGCAATCTTTTAACATTGCCATGGAACCACAAATCATCACCCGATCTTCATCAGGATGAATTTTAGGAAGTCCAGTTGTTTCAAAAAAGTCCCCACTTTCCATAACAGTCGTAATACGGCCCATATGCTCAGAAGGTTCACGAGTAGTCATAGGATAGAATCTCAACTGTTGTGCATACTCTCCAATGAGTGGATCTTGTTGCAAAGAGGAAACAAGATCTTTTGCATAAACTAACTCACTCTGCTCACGCGTTGTTTGAATAAGGACAACTTCTGAAAATTTTTCATAAGTTTCAGGATCACGAATAAGGCTTGCAAAAGGAGCAACCCCCGTCCCAGTTGAAAGAAGATAAAGACGTTTTCCAGGAATAAGAGCATCAAGAACCAGTGTTCCTGTAGATTTTTTACGCATGAGAACTGTATCACCAATTTTAATTTTTTGGAGATGCTCGGTTAAAGGTCCCTCTGGAACTTTTATCGAAAAAAACTCAAGCTGTTCGTCCCAAAAAGGACTTGCAATCGAATAAGCGCGATAAATCGGCTTTTCTGCATTTGGCAAACCGATCATAACAAACTCACCCGAACGAAAACGAAAACTATCCGGACGATTCAAACGGAATTTAAATAACCGATCTGTATAGTGACAAACCTCTTGGACAGTAAGGGCGAACACATTCTCAGGAATCGGAAAATTTGCAACGCTACTGATGTTTGACGGAACATTGGTAGCAGACGTATTCATACTCTTCCCCATATCTTTATTGAACGTTAAATTTCGAATCCTTGACGTGATATAGTACTTGCATAACCATCTGCCAACAATTTTCTTAAAACAAAAATCTCAAGATTAACACTTTATTAAACGAATGAGGAAAATACGAATACAAATCACATTCAAAGAAAAACAAAAACATTGAGTATTAAACAATCACGGTACTCTTTTCCCCTTTAACACATAATGCATATTTCCATTGTAACGCTATAACACTCTCTCGCTTAACAAAACTTATGACCTAAAACCTTCAAATAAGAGAGATAAAATTTTTGTTGATTGAACGATAACCGCACGAATCTTCAACAAGATTTCCGGCATTACATCTATTGTTTTCGTTACTGACCTTTTTACACTGCGCTTTCCATAAATATCCATAAATAAAAGAGTCTAACGCGCTCTATAAAGCGATAAAATTGATTTCACTAAAAACCAATCAAACAATAGAAAGTAAATATTGGATACCCAATCCATCTTGAAAATCGACAATATCCAAATCAACGGGCTTTCTAAATCAACAGTTTTTAATATATCAGAAAGTGTTTACACACTGTTTTCTATTTAACAAAAATAACTTTAAGTGCATGAGACGACATCCAAAATTGCACAGATAAGTGATCTTCCCCCCATGATAGAAAACTTGTAATGCATTGATTTAGAGTGGTTAATTTAATCATTTTACCTTCTCTGAATAAGCAGCCAATGCAATGTTTAATCAAAACAATCGCACCAGCAACAACAGCCTAATATTGCACTCTTCAAAATGATACAATACAATAAACTATGTTCTATTTTTATATGCCTCAACTAGGGAAAATAAGTAAAAAACAAAAGTCTATGTCTTACAAATTATTAGAAGATACCGTGTTTCTAACAACACAAATAAAACTAAAATATCTCTTATATCCAGAGTAGCATTTTACATAAAAAAACGACTTTAATGGTGCGTAATTCAGTATAAGCTCCTTATGATTTTAACCATAGAAAGTAGTGTCTTTCCCTATATCGTAAAGAACCTCAATGAAATAACCAAAAAACTCCGTATTTCACGAACACAGATAAGCTTTTAAAATGAAAAAATCCGTTAATGATGAAATCAATACATCACTCTATGTAGCTGTAGCAACCATCAATGTCAGTGCCATTGTTTCCAATTATATCACTTTAGCCAAACGTGTAGCTCCAACACAATGTTCAGCAGTTGTAAAGGCAAATGCCTATGGATTAGGAGCTCACAAAATTGCTCCTGCCCTTTATCAAGCTGGTTGTCGCACTTTTTTTGTCGCCCAAATCATAGAAGCCCTCCAATTAAAAAGCATCTTACCACCACATGTCACGATTGCCGTTCTGAATGGACTTCCACACTTAGCAGAAGAGTTTGTCGCACAATCTGGTATTGTTCCTGTTCTAAACTCTTGGAATGCCATTGAAAATTGGCAAAAAATTTGTCAAAAAAAAGATAAAAAATTTCCAGCAATTGTTCAAATCGATACCCATATGAACCGATTAGGACTGGATCAAAAAGAATTACAAAAACTCATCAAACACCCTACAATTTTCGAAAAAGCAGAAATAAAATATATTCTCAGTCATCTTTCTAACGGAGAAGATGATACCCACCCATCCAATTATGCCCAATTGGCTACTTTAAAAACCATCCTTGCGCAATTGCCTGCTTGCAAAGTTTCCTTTGCCAATTCTGGAGGTATCTTTCTAGGATCAGATTTTTATTTTGATCTTGTTCGCCCCGGCATTGCACTTTACGGAGTTGATCCGCGGGGGAAACACCCATCACCTCTGAAACCTGTTTTAAAACTTGAAGCCCAAGTCATTCAAAACCGCGTTGTTGATATAGGCACACCTGTTGGTTATGGAGAAAGCTTTATAACCAACAGACCAAGCACTCTTGCAACCATTTCTATAGGCTACGCAGACGGCTGGCTCCGTGCTCTTTCGAATAAAGGAACAGTTTATTTCAACGGGTATAAACTTCCCATGGTTGGGCGGGTTTCTATGGATTCCATTATTGTAGATACGACCGATCTTGATCAAAAACCTCAAACAGGTGACTGGGTAGAACTCATTGGACCCCATCAAACACTTGAAAGAGTATCTATAGATGCCGATACCCTTCCCAATGAAATTCTAACATCTCTTGGCTCCCGCTATAAATACATTTACACATAAAAACTCTTTAAAGAAATAAATTGATAAAAATCATCATTTTAGAAAATTGAGGGTTTTTTATGAAAGATTTTACAACAATCAATCACATAGAATGATCATAGACACCGCACATTCACAGAAATCTCAAAATAGACAAGTTGATGAACTGTTTTATGGAAGTAGCTTTCACCCAAAATACAAAAGCTTAGCCTTTTTCCCACAAATTGACAAAAAAGAATCTACTGCAAAGTTTTTAAAATTAAATGCCCAATTAAACTAAAGTATTAATTCTCTATATATCAAACAAAACATCCAGTCTCATAAGTTTCTCTTATTTTCAGTTTTGTTCATAGTGAAGCAATCAAAATCATTCGCTTGCATACCACAAACTGGACTATGTATAGATAAAAATGATTTAAAAAAGGAATAATACCTCTTATGAACCATCTCAAGTACCAAGAGCTATAACATTAAGCGGCTGGCAAAGTGTATGATAGTGCCAACTTCTTCCTTCATAGAGCGTAAAGATTGGGAGCTCTCTCAATAGATTTATCGTTGTACCATTCACGAGCGCCGTCGCGAAATGGGATTGGGAGCGAAATGTCTCTTTAAAACAAACACGTGAATTAACAACCAAAGTATATTCTTTTTGGAGTGTTCTGTTTTACATGAGGGTATCCCATTAAGAACACAATAAATAAAAGCATGGGACAATATGTAATCCCCATTATAAAAAAACATTGCTTTAGATGCTTCTGAAAGCCGTAAAGCTGAATTAAAAGGAGATGACAAACTGAGGATTGAGTTTCACCTTTACGGCTTTATATTTCTCTGAAATTAGATTGTCTTCCAGTTTCAAAGATTACGTCAACAGAAATACGCAATCCCCTCGCCATCATCTGGCATACAAAAGCTTGAACTACTCATAAAGCTCTTTTTTGTCTCAATCTCTGACTTAAAACATGTCGCTGCGTTAAGTTTGGATGTGGATTTACAGGCAACAGCTAAAACACACGGGCTCTTAGGAAAACAACGCCGTAAAGTCACAAACTGACCTACAATGGATTGGAAAGATGTGCCGGCTTTTTATAAGACACCCTGTAAAAAAACAACCATAATACATTTGGTTTTGCATTTACTCATTCTGACAGGTATTCTTACGTATTTTTGCGTCATATTTATAAAAAGCAGATTAAAGAGAAATATTTAGACAATGCTTGACTTAAGAATATGCAACAACAGAGTTTCGCGGGGCTTTATCATCAGATAACACTAAATTTGATTTTATTCTTTCTGCAACCGGTCGTAGTCACCTTAGTGAGAGTCGTATGTCACAACACATGCAACAGACTGGACCCTATCCCCCGTAGGTTTCACTCTCGTTTACGTGAATTAGCTGGCTAGACCGATGCGCCTAGTCACTAAAACCATGTCATACGGTAGAAGGCAAAGGAGAGCATGCCTATTGCCCACAAAACACAGTTTTTTGTCGACTTTTCCGATTTTTCTCATGTTATAAAAAACTATGCAAAATTCTAGAAAATAGACAAATAACTCCATAATAACATGATCAATAAGTAAAAAACCCACACAAAATGTGTGGGCTTTTTTGTTTATGTAAATAAACAAAGTAAATACATATTTGTTATTTAATAGGTATTTCCCAATGGCGGACACGAACAAATGAGCATTCTGTCTCCCGCAACATTATCAATACGCGATACAGGAGGCCAATATTTACTGGCTGGATCAAGAGAACTGTTGGGAAAAGCAGCTTCTTGTCGCGAATAGGGTCGTTCCCAAGCATCATCTAAAGCATCTGCCACTGTATGAGGGGCATTAACCAACGGATTATTGTCTTTTGGCCAAATCCCACGACCAACTTTCTTCGCTTCTTCAGCAATAGAGAGTAAAGCATCACAGAAACGATCAATTTCTGCTTTTGGTTCTGATTCCGTTGGCTCAATCATCAAAGTTCCCGGAACAGGGAACGACATCGTGGGCGCATGGAATCCATAATCAATGAGACGTTTTGCAATATCATCAACACTCACCCCATACTGCTCTTTCAACACACGTGTATCCACAATACATTCATGAGCAACACGTCCATGCTTGCCCCGATAAAGAATGGAATAAGCGGGTGAAAGACGTGCAGCAATATAATTGGCATTTAAAATGGCTATTTGTGTTGCATATTTTAAGCCATCAGCCCCCATCATTCGAATATACATCCATGTAATCGCAAGAATAGACGCACTTCCATAAGGAGCTGCCGAAACCGCATGTGTTGTCCCATCCTGTTCATGCCCTGGTAAGAATGGTTTGAGATGCGCTGCAACTCCAATTGGTCCCATACCAGGACCACCACCTCCGTGGGGAATGGCAAATGTTTTATGAAGATTCATATGACAAACATCAGCGCCAATATCTGCAGGACGAGCAAGCCCCACAAGCGCATTGAGATTAGCACCATCGAAATAAACTTGTCCGCCATTTTCATGAATAATAGAACAAATTTCCTTAATGCTTTCCTCATAAACACCATGTGTTGAAGGATAAGTAATCATGAGAGCAGCCAATTTATCCTTATGCAATTGCGCTTTCATTTTGAGATCGTCTACATCAACATCACCATCGCTTAAACATTTTACCACAACGACTTCCATACCTGCCATATGTGCCGAAGCTGGATTGGTACCATGCGCAGATGCAGGAATAAGACAAACTGTACGTTGATGTTCTCCCCGTGATTGGTAATATCGTCGGATAGCTAAAAGCCCCGCATATTCACCTTGAGCACCAGAATTTGGCTGAAAAGAAACTTGCGCAAATCCTGTAATTTCACACAACCATGCATTTAACTGATTAATCATCTCTAAATAACCCGCTGCATCCTCTTGTGAAACAAAGGGGTGTATATTGGCCATACTAGCCCAACTTACAGGCATCAATTCAGCCGCCGCATTAAGCTTCATTGTACAAGAGCCAAGAGGAATCATAGCACGATCCAGCGCCAAATCCTTATCCGCCAAACGACGCAAAAAGCGCATCATATCTGTCTCTGAATGAACCGCATGAAAAAAAGGCTGGGAAAGAAAAGCAGCATTCCGCTTTTTGCCAAAGAGTCGTGGAGAAACCTGATCGCCTAATTGTGCCCCAAAAAGCTGCGCTAAAGCACAAGCATCTTCTTCTGTCGATAATTCATCAAAATTGATTGCAATGGTGTCATCATCGAGAACACGAATAAGGCGTCCACTCATTTTGGCTTGATGTGCAATCTCTTTCGCTTTTCCCTTCACAACAATGCTTACACAATCAAAAAAAGATTCTCCTTCACAAAAAACACCTGCAGCCTCTAAACCAGCAACAAAACGACATGTTAAATGATGAATTCGCTGCGCAATTTCTTGTAAACCTTTCGGCCCATGCCAAACAGCATAAGCGGTTGCCATATTAGCCAACAAAGCCTGTGCTGTACAAATATTTGACGTCGCTTTATCGCGCCGAATATGTTGTTCACGTGTTTGCAAAGCTAAACGAAAACCAACACGCCCTCTCGTATCCACGGATTGACCAACAATACGCCCTGGAATAAGACGCGTTAACGCATCACTCACTGCAAGGTAACCAGCATGTGGACCACCAAAGCCCATTGGAACGCCATAACGCTGCATAGAGCCAACAACGATATCTGCCCCCCATTGAGCAGGTGGCTCCATAAGGGTAAGCGCTAAAGGATCAGCCACAACGATAACTAAAGCTCCTTTTTCCTTTGCCTCTTTTATGATCTCACTGTAATCATGAAAAGCACCTTTTGTATCTGGCCAAGACAAAACAATTGCCGCTGTATTAGAACAAATTTTCCTCTCTTGGCTGATACAAATACCTTGTGTTTCAGCACGCGTTTGCGCAACACTTAAAGTCTGAGGATGTAAAAGACTCTGAAGAGAAATCTTCGTCTTTTTCTCACGGGAAAAGCGAAAAGCGAGGGCATTGGCTTCAGCTAAAGCTGTTGCTTCATCAAGAAGGGAAGCAGCAGCAACAGGCAAACCTGTGAGTTCACTCACCAATGTCTGAAAATAAAATAAAAGTTCTAAACGACCTTGGCTAATTTCTGCTTGATAAGGCGTATAAGCAGTATACCAAGCAGGATTTTCAAACAGATTTCGTAAAATAACTGGGGGCACATGAGTTCCATGATATCCTTGCCCAATAAAACTTTTGTGCACACAATTACGCTCCATCATCTTGGAGAGTTCTTCCAAGGCTTGTCCTTCACTAGCAGCCTTTGGTAAATTAAGTGAACGTCCCAAATAGATAGAATGTGGAACAGCTTGAGAAATGAGTGTATCAACACAATCAAGCTCTAAAACATCAAGCATTTTTTGTGTTTCATCAGGACGCAGCCCAATATGTCGAGAAGAAAAAGAACGCTCGATCATGATACTCATCCAATCAAAGCCTTATAAGCATCTTTATCCAACAACCCTTCCAGTTGTGTCTCATCCTGCAATGTCATTTTCCATAACCAGCCTTCTGTTTCGGCTTTCTGATTTACCAATTCAGGATTATCAGCCAATGCTTCATTTATTTCGACCACTTCACCATCAAGAGGAGCATAAACATCTGAAGCGGCTTTCACCGATTCCACAACAGCAGCTGCCTCTCCTTTGGAAAGTTTTGTCCCACTTTGTGGTAAATCAACAAAAACCAAATCTCCTAATTGCTCTTGCGCATAATGCGTAACCCCAACAGTCACCACTTTTCCTTCAACGCTAAGCCATTCATGGTCTTGTGTAAAATAAGTTTTAGACATAAAAAATCATCCTTTAAAATAACGTTGTTCAACAAAGGGAAGTGAATGAACTGATAATACAATCTTTTTGCCTCGCAGTTCTGTAAAGACTTGTGTCCCTTCAACTTTACAATCAACAGAAACATAACCCATCGCGACAGGACCATCAAAAGAAGGACCAAAACCACCTGATGTTACAACTCCAATCTCATTACCTTGATCATCAAGAAGCACCGCACCAGCACGAATAGGTTGGCGCGTTTGCGGTTTTAATCCAACACGACAACGAGCAGGTCCTTTTTGCAGCGCTTCAAGAAAAGCCTTCGCGCCATAAAATTGTGCTTTTTCTCGAACACTTTTAGGAACAGCCCATGTTAGAGCCGCATCAATAGGTGTCGTATCAGGGGTAATGTCATTTCCATGCAAACACAGCCCTGCTTCCAACCGCAAGCTATCGCGTGCTGCAAGTCCAATCCACTCAACACGAGAATCACTCAGCAATTTTTCAGCCAACATATGCGCATGCCCTATAGGCAAAGCAATTTCAAAACCATCCTCTCCCGTATACCCAGAACGCGTTATAAACCAATCTTGTTGTGGTTCGAATCCTTGCATAAAGAACAATTCATTCCCTGGCAAATCGGCATCAGCAAGAACAGCGGCCGCTTCAGGACCTTGAAGAGCAAGCAATACCCTTTCAAGAGCAATCACTTGACATTCAAAATCAACCGCACGCTTTTCCAATTCTACAAAATCAGCCTGTGCATTCCCAGCATTGGCGACCAACATAAAACGGTCCTCTTCCAAACGGGTAATGATAAGATCATCAAGAATACCAGCCTGCTCATTAAGCAAGTAATTATACCGTGAGTGCCCAATCTTTAAAGCTGCTGCATCAATGGGAAAAGCATAGGACAAAAATTCCACGGCTTGTGCCCCTTCAACGGCAATCAATTTCATATGAGAAATATCAAAAAGTCCCGCATGTGCACGCGTATGAAGATGCTCTTTCAAAACGCCAAGAGGATACGTTAAAGGCATGTTCCACCCCGCAAAAGCACCAAATTTTGCTCCTGCTTTTTCATGCATATCATATAAAGGAAGTGTTTTTAAAAAAGATGTTTCTTGTGCTGTGCCCATAATAACTCCAAAGCTGCGCTAACGCCCACAGAATATGACCGTCTCTGCACCCCTCTGTCATCAACCTGAGAGACTCGCGAAAAGATTTTTCGCTTACACCTTCGGCGCGGGCTCTCCCGACTTTCCAGATCTGCCTTCTTCCTTTTACGGTCCTTAAAGCCTGAGAGATTATGGGCTATTTCCCCTTCGGCGGCAATGCGAAAATTCGCAATCTGCACTCTCCCGCAAAAGAATGAAAGAAACGATAACGCTCTTTCCAGCATGCCCTAACCTATAACCTATCTTTATCACACTGTCATTAGTAAAGTGATGAAAATGTTCTCATTTTAAAACTTGCGTAAGCTGCTTCAAAAGATTTATAATAGTATCCTTTTGAACCTTACAAAAATTGCAAGGAACACATTTTAGGAAATTTAAGACAAAATCAAAAGCTATAAACAAAAATACCTCTTGAAAATCATGCAAAACGTCACACACTAAAAAGATCGCAAAGCAATATTCTTTCTCGCGCAGTTCAACCTTAAAGATAGGGTTTCATATTCTTTTTTTAGAATAAGGACTTCAAGTATTTTATAAGTATGATTTTAATGTACAAGAAGTAGGTTTTCTGCTTTCTCAATAGTGTCATAAATTGCGACTATTTACAGACTAAAACTACCGAACAAAGGTGACAAAATACTCATGAAAGCTGGTAATATCTCTTACAATTGCGAAAATGATCTTCCAAAGCAAATTGCCCTTTTTCCTTTAGAAGGTGCACTCTTACTACCCGGCGGTTTTTTATCACTCAACATTTTTGAACCAGAATCACTTGAAATGATTGAAACCGTTATGGTAACTGATCGTCTATTGGGCATTATTCAACCACTTTCATCGAATACAGACCGCTTTTCTACACAACTTTATAAAACAGGCTGTATAGGACGCATTACAAACTACAGTGAAACAGGAAATGGACAACTGTTCATTATCTTACAAGGTGTTTGCCGCTTCACCTTAGAACAAGAATTGACAAACACAAAATCCTATCGAACAGCTCTCATCCAATCAAACATAAAAGATTTGCAAGAATTTGATGTTGAAGAAAGCATTAACCGAGAGAGCTTACTCGACGTTGTAGAAAAATATCTAACCATACATGAAATGGAATATAATTGGAGCAGTATCATAGAAGCCCCTACACCTATATTGGTTAATGCTTTTTCAGCTCTTATCCCCTTTACACCAGCAGAAAAACAAGCTCTCCTTGAAGCTCCAGATATCGAAAGCCGTGCCCAAACTCTTCTTGCATTAACAGAACGCTCACTCATGAAACAAACAGGTACAGATTACCGTTTAAACTAATAAACGTCAAAACATGAAAAAAATGACCACAGATCCCAAAATGCTCGAATTGCTCGTCTGTCCGATAACGAGAGGCACACTCTCTTACAACCGAAAAAAACAAGAGCTCATTTCTCTCAAAGCCAAACTTGCCTATCCTATTCGTGATGGTGTTCCCATTATGCTTGCCTCAGAAGCACGCCCTTTGCAAAACAATGAAAACGTAGCGTATAAAAAATAAGAAAATTTCGTTCATTTTTTCTGGAGAAAGCTGTTATCAATCACTGCTCTATGAAACGCTCTCTTTTGCTCATGCAATCTTTTTAATATTGGTATTTTAAACGCTAATCCATTACACGCCAGCACCAGCATTCTCTTTACCAACTCCCCTCTTTACCAACTTCCAATGTTATACTTACTCTAAAAAGTCTTTTGTTTCTGAATGCGAAAAGAAGCTTCCGTTTCTATACACAATAAATGGATAAAAGTCATATAGTTACAATTTTAAATATTCCCCATAATGATCACCAAGAAATTGTCCTAAATTTCATCAAAATAAAGGGATGCATTGCAACAGTTGCATGTAAACTTTGCAAAAAACAACCAAACCAACTGCTGTCACTCTGGTTGACGATTTAAAGAAATTATCCTATGAATGAACTTGTGTTTTTGATCGTATACGCAGCGATCAATAGGGCCTGGAAGCCCTAAAACCGAGTATAAAATAAACCCGCTTTTTGCGGATATCCCGGAATTTCCGGGGGCTCTTGTTATGTCCAAGTGCTCTCAGCACTAAAAGCAAGAGGCTGGCTCGGTTTCAGCACTTCCAGACCCCGGAATACTAATGCGAGGGCGCTCGCAACCGGAGGGGGAGCAAAGTGCGAGCCAAAAATTTACATTTTTATGACATTTCTTTAGGCAAAAAAATTCGCTTTAGAAGAAACCTCATGGGTTTTTCTCAAAAACAATTAGGGAGTCATTTGGGCGTAACATTTCAACAAATTCAAAAGTATGAGAAAGGTTTAAATCGCGTAAGTGCAAGACGTTTACAAGAAATTGCTCATATATTAGATGTTCCCGTTTCCTTCTTTTATGCTGATAACACAAAAAAAGAAGATCCCTTCTATCATTGTGATGACAGAGTAGAAAGCAAAGCAGAATATTTACTTTTGCAAAGTTTTAGAATGCTGACCCGCAAAAAACAAAGGGCTATTTTGCAGTTGATTTCTGGTGAAAAAAATGACCCCTTATTTTCATAAATTCACTGAAAGAACAATCAACATCCTTAATAACATTGAAAAGAATTTTGACTGTCTCCCCACACCTCATGAGAACGAAATTTCTTAAATCTAATCTGGTCTGTAAATAATCCGAATTCTAACGAGTTTAACTTAGCTATAGCGCGTTGATTTATAATGATAATCTAACGTTATGTATATTGAATGAGTGTCTCGAATATCGTAAAATTCTTTCATTTCAAACTTGTTCTATATTGAATCAATCAAAATCACTTATTTGCACATTACAAGCAAAGTTGGCATGTAAATAAACGTGAGAGTAAAAATGTACAAAAAGGCATACCTCTTAATTGAATCGTCTCACATACCAAGAACTGTAGCCACATTGAGTGCTGGAAAATGTATGATGGTGCTAACTTGCTCTTTTATTAAACATTAAACATGGGGGTGTTCAACGGCTTTCCACTCATATAATCCACTTAAAACAAAAAGCTCGCCAAACAAGCCTAAGAATATTCCCACACACTTAAATATATCAAGAAAGCTTAAAGATCACCATACTTCAAATGACGATATTTTATAGCATAACAGGATTAAAGTAAAAATAAGACACGAAAAAACTATATGTATAACTTTCATAAGAATTTATTTATATAATGGATACTTAAGTTTATCTTGTTGTGCCATAAATTCTATCATTTAAGGAATGAGAATATGAAGCATGCATACCTCCTTGAAACATTCAAATGTTTTTTAGGTGCCAAATGTCTTTTTAAATATTTTTAGGCTTGCTTGTTGAGCCTTAAGTTCAAGTGAAAAATGGGAAGTTGCTAAAAGTAACCGCTAGAATCTGGCTGTTTACAGACTGTAATAGGAAGCTTCGCTTTTAAAGGCATAGGGAGAAGATCAAATACTTCAACACTTAACAGATAAGGTATTAAAAGATTCCCCCAACGCAATACGTAATAGCATCCTTAAAAAATTCAAAAGTGTGAAGGTAAACAATTGACAGAAGATATGGAATTCACTTAATTAAAGTGCTCTCTAAAAGAGATAACAGTTTAGCGTACAATATTCAATTTTTCAATTCTGAAAGATTAAAAAGACGTATCATTTGAAATAAAACAACTTATTGTGCTGCTGATGGTGATTGATGTGTACAAAATTGAGTTGTTGAAAATCAAAAATATAATTTAATGATGTTCCTTGACCAACTCACTCTCTCCTGAGTATAGCACGGGGAATAAACGTGGAGAGACATGAGGAGTATATAGAAAATGAGTTTTAAAGTTGCAATTGTCGGCGCAACCGGAAATGTTGGTCGTGAAATGCTTACAATTTTAGAGGAACGTGGTTTTCCTGCGCATGAAATTGTCCCTCTAGCATCACGACGCTCATTAGGACAAGAAGTTTCTTATGGAGATAAAACTTTAAAAGTAAAAGCACTGGATACTTACGATTTTTCTGACACAGATTTTTGTCTGATGTCTGCGGGAGGAAGCATTTCCAAAGAATATGCTCCTAAAATCGCTGCCGCTGGCTGTGTCGTCATCGATAATTCCTCCACGTGGCGCTATGATTCCAATGTTCCGTTGATCGTCCCTGAAGTCAATGCCGAAGCTATAAATGCCTTTTCTAAGCGTAATATTATAGCAAATCCTAATTGTTCAACAATTCAACTGGTCTTAGCTTTAAAACCTCTCCATGATGCTGCAATCATTAAACGTGTTGTTGTCTCTACATATCAGTCGGTTTCTGGAGCTGGTAAAGAAGGAATGGACGAACTTTTCGAACAATCACGTGCTGTTTTTGTTGCTGACCCAATTACATCAAAAAAATTCACTAAACGCATTGCCTTTAATGTCATTCCTCATATCGATGTTTTCATGGAAGATGGTTATACAAAAGAAGAATGGAAAATGACTGCTGAGACGAAGAAAATTCTCGATCCGAAGATTAAATTAACAGCCACTGCTGTTCGTGTCCCTGTCTTTATCGGTCATGCCGAAGCTGTCCATGTTGAATTTGAAAAACCACTAAGCGTATCTGAAGCACGAGCGCTTCTCCGCGATGCTCCCGGTTGTCAGCTTATCGATAAACACGAAGATGGTGGCTATACCACACCTTATGAATGTACCGGAGAAGATGACACCTTTATTAGCCGTATTCGTGAAGATATCACCGTTGAAAATGGTTTAGCTTTCTGGGTTGTCGCCGATAATTTAAGAAAAGGAGCAGCATTGAACGCAGTTCAAATTGCTGAATTGCTCATTTCTCGTAATTTGATAAAGCCTAAGTCCGTAAATTAACGCCCTGTCCGAAAGGATGAAGAGCCCTAGCCGGTCTGTCAAAAGTCCGGCTTCTCTTCAGCAGGATCTTCCCCTGCTGGGGATTCATACCGCCAGTCTAAAGGACTGTAATTCGGGGTATTGACCAATTTTACTCTGAATATCCATGAATACCTCGCCACCTTAATTAATCATCGCAGTCTTAATGCCATTTTACGGTACAATAGGATCGGCAGCATAAGCATTTTTTGCTTCATGCTGCTGATCCTTTTTGTCATTCCGGTTGTGAAATTAACTTTACCCTTATCGAGCAGGATAAGTCACAACACGGTAACGTGTTTCATTACGTTCAAAATTTTTGTAATTGACATTATCAGGAAAGAAGGGGTTATAAGCATTTACGTGCTTTACAGAAACTCCTTGTGCTTTGGGCGAAGGATTTAAAATTGTCCGTTCATCTCTTTTTTTGACACCTGTAGAATCGATAATCATATCTGTTCTGTAGAGTTTTTGTATGTTTTTCCGTGTTTTTTGAATCGCCGGAAGAGCTTTAAAACCAGAAACAACCTGTTTTACTTTTTCTTTTTTTACTTTTGGCGATTTTCTCATAGCATTTGGCTTTACTGGCATCTTTGTAAAAGCAACGGTAGGAACATTGTTGACATTGACATAACGTGCAGATGCCCAACCAACCTTTCCGTGATAACCAAGAGAACACCAAGTTTTATTGGACAGACAGCCATAAATTTGCACTTTTGCTCCCATTGGAACCATTGTGATTACTTTATAAGCTGTCGCAGGACCTGTGCGTAAAGATACCTGACCTGATGCAACACGAGCAACTGTTCCTGCAATGGTTCCAGCTTCCGCGTGAGAAGCAGTCACAGCCACCCCCGACGCTCCCAAAGCCCATAAAATCATTGTTGTTGATAAAAATTTCTTTCTTAACATTATTTTTCTTCCTCTCTCAAAACATGTGAAGGGCAAAATTTCGCCTTTGCAAAAATTTGCCGCGGTTAAATCCAATGATCAGCAACCTTTATTTCCCGCCCAAAAGCCCCCTCAACATTGCAACAAAATCTCTCTTTATTCCCCTTATTCCCCCTCTACACGAACACGGCCTTTTGATCTTGATTGCGCAGTATGCTCCTCATAAATTTACAGCTAAAGCATCATCTGATTGTCTGGTTCTTCAACCAATCGTCCCTTAAAGAAGTTTTTCAAGTGTTATTGGTTCCCTCAACAAATGATTGCAATAAAAGAATTGATTTCCTGAATTTCAGAGAATTACTGAGAATGAATGATGATAAGCCCCCAAAATACTAAAAATAGAAGGAAAAATAATACTCTTTTAAAAATAAAAGTGATTGAATATTCTCTAAAGCTTGTATAACTTTAAATCTCCTTAGAAAAATACAGAGTATATTGAAACTTCCCTCAAAAAATCTCTTGGAAAAGAAAGTTAAAAGCACATGACATTAAAATTTTTTTCTCGTAGTCGGATTATAGGATTATTCCTCTCTCTCTTTGCACTTTTTTTATCTACGGTTTTTGTCATGGCTACAGACAAATCAAAAATCAAACTTGGTATTATGGAAGGGCGGGATGCGATTATTTGGAAAACTGCTGCTGAACAGGCTAAAAAGGCCGGTTTAGATATTGAACTCGTTTATTTTTCTGATTACGCTTTGCCTAATGACGCTGTTAACGCAGGAGAGATCGATGCGAATGCTTTTCAGCACGCTCCTTATCTTAATGAACAAATGAAACAACGTGGCTATAAACTTTCAATTGTCGGCTATACATTTATTGCTCCAATCGGTGTTTATTCGCACAAAATCAAAGACTTAAAAGATCTACGTGATGGTGCACATGTTGGTATTCCAAACGACCCATCTAATGGTGGAAGAGCCTTACTTCTTCTCAATTCTTTAGGTCTCATTAAGTTAAAAGACCCCCATAATATTCTTGCATCTCCACTTGATATTATCGAAAATCCTAAAAACCTGCAAATTCGTGAGCTCGATGCTGGTATGTTAGGGCGAGCTATTGACGATTTTGATCTTGCAATTATAAACACAAACTGGGCTATTGTTTCCGGATTAAACTTCGAAAAAGATGTCGTCGCATGGGAGAGCGCAAAAAATAATCCTTATGATAATATCATCGTTGTACGCACGAGCGAAAAAGATGAGCCATGGGTTAAAAAATTAGTTGCCGCTTACAACAACGATCTTATCCGTGCAAAAATCAAAGAGATTTTTGGCAAAACCGCCCAAACTTCTTGGTAATTGTGCCAAATATCCGAGTAATTGTGAATGGAAAAACCTACCCTTATCTCCTTAAAAAACATCAGCCGTTGTTTTAACAAAACGGCTGGTGTTCCGGTAATTAATAATCTCTCTTTAAATATCCATGCTGGTGAAATCCTTGGGATTATTGGGCGCAGTGGAGCAGGAAAATCAACACTTATCCGCTGTTTAAATGGGTTAGAGAAGATTGATGCAGGGTCCATTTTTTTTGAAGGTGTTGATATTTCAAATCTATCAGAGATAGAGTGGGCGCCTTACCGTCAACGAATTGGGATGATTTTTCAACATTTCAATCTTCTCTCATCGCAAAATATTCTTGATAACATTGCATTGCCGCTTAAATTAAGTGGTGTAAGTAAAAAACAACGCCACAAACGTGCCCTTGAACTGATTGAATTGGTTGGGTTATATGGAAAAGAATATTGCTATCCGGCACAATTGTCAGGGGGGCAAAAACAACGCGTTGGCATTGCTCGTGCGCTCGCTGCTAATCCTAAAATATTGTTATCAGATGAAGCCACCTCTGCTCTTGACCCTGAAACAACACAATCTATTCTAGAGCTCCTTGCTGATATTAATAAACACCTCAATCTCACGATTGTGCTCATCACCCATGAAATGGAAGTTGTGCGCACCATAGCGCATCGCGTTGTTGTTCTTAATCAGGGGAACATCGTAGAAGAAGGACGTGTGAAAGACATCTTTACATCACCGCAAGACGATACAACCATAGCCATGCTCAAGCTTGTCACCCCGCAACTTCCTGAAAAATTTGCGAAAAATCTCAAACCAATCGGGCGAGAAGCTGTCATTGAAATCAATATTGCCGGTGAAATTGCCCAGCAGCCTTTTCTTCATCTTCTAGAAAATGAGAGTGGTTTAAAAGCACGTATTTTGCATGGTGGCATTGATACAGTTCAAGATGAAACCATCGGGCGACTCTTCTTGGCTCTTCCTGGAGAAGATAAAGAAGCTTTAGAAAAAGCTGTTCAATGGTTAACGAAAAAAGGACGATATTGTGAGGTGTTAGGCTATGTTTAATGTTCTGTCTCATGAACTTCCCCAAGCTGTTATTGATACAATATTGATGACACTTAGTGCTTCTTTTATGGCATTTATTATAGGACTTCCCCTTGGTCTTCTTCTTCACACAACAGCACGCGGGGGGATTTTTTCCTCATCTCTCATCAATCGCCCTTTAAGCATGATCATTGACAGTATTCGTGCCATTCCCTTTATTATTCTTGCATTTTATCTTCTTCCCGTTACGCGTATCGTTGTAGGAAGAGGGATAGGAATGCCTGCTGTAATTTTTATACTGACCATTTCAGCTATTCCTTTTTATGCACGCATGGCGGAACTCTCTTTTAAAACCGTTGAAAACGGTCTCATTGAAGCGATCCGCTCTATGGGTGCAAGCCGTCTTCAAATTATCAGACATGTTCTTATTCCTGAAGCTCTCCCTAGCCTGATTACAGGTTTTACAGTCATGGTCATTTCTCTCATAGGAGCCACCTCACTTGCTGGATATCTTGGTGGAGGCGGTTTAGGGGATATGGCAATCCGCTATGGCTATCAACGCTATAATACCTTCATCATGACCATTGTCATCATTCTTTTGATCATGCTCAATATTATAACCCAATGGACTTCTGATAAAATCGTACAAAAACTTGATAAAACAAAACATTAAAAGACTTAGAATTTCACATACCAGTATCATCATCCTCTTTGCCACTTTCCAAGTGCAACAACCCTTGGTTATCGAAAACGTTCATAAGAGATTAGGAACTTTTTTCTTAAACCGTTTTTATCTCTCCCCATCCGTTTGTAACATGAAAGAAAATAGTTTTAACTGATTGAATATAAAAGGAAATGAAATGAGAGATCTTACAATATTTGAAACTCTCTCTTAACATAAAAATGATAAATTATCATGTCAAATTAAGACATTGGTCACGACCTTTCCCAACCTTAGACAACATATTGAATAAGAACTCTGAATACCGTAAGGTCCTCTCATTCCCAATTTGTTCCATATCGAATTAATCAAAATCTCTCGCTTGCATGTTACAAGCAGGAAGAGCCGTGTGAGTAAAAACTATACAAGCAAGGAAGGCGTGCCTCTTATGAATTGTCTCAAGCACCAAGACCTGTCTTAACATTGGGTGCTAGCATATAAGGTGCTAGCATATAATATGATAGTACCGGTTTTCTTCTTCACAAGCATAAAGATATGGGGTGCTCAATGGCTTTACCGTTATACTATTCACAGGCGCCATTGCGAAATGGGTGTGACGAGCGTTGAGAGATGTTTCTTTAAAATAAGCCCGTGAATTAGCAACGCAAGTATATTCCATTTGAAACATTCTGTTTATGTGAGGGCTATGATCCCATTAAAGAATGCTATAAACAAAAGCGTGAGGCAATGCACTATCTTCACCAAGAAACTCCTCTTCAAAAAGATCTAGGAAAGATAGCAATCTGCTATAGCTATCAACGCTATGATAGCTCCAGCATATCTATCACCCTATAGATTATTCTCAATATTATCATTGAAGAAACTTCTCATAGAATTGTACAAAAATTTTATAAAATAAAGTACTCAAACTAATCTAGATATTGGAAGATTTTTCCCCCATCACTGCCACAATAAGCCACTGAGCCGTAAGAGCTGGTTTTTTTAACTGTTCAATTTCTACCGTAACCCCATAATGGAAAACCACTCGACCAGAAGGGCGAATTTCTGCATCATCTAACACAAAACGCGCACGTACCCGTACCCCTGTTTTCACAGGACTCATGAAGCGTACTTTATCGAAACCATAATTAATCCCCATTGTGCTCCCCTCCAACTCTGGAAGTGCCTCATAAGCGAGCGTAGACAAAAGCGATAATGTTAAAAACCCATGAGCAATTGTGCCTCCAAAAGGTGTCTTTTTAGCCTTTTCCTCATCAACGTGTATCCATTGATGATCATCTGTAGCGCATGCAAACTGATTAATCATATCCTGTGTAACAAGACGCCACCCCGATAATCCCACTTCTTTCCCAATAAAACTGGTGACATCTTGTACTGCTATTTTTTGCTGCATAACGCTATTCCTATTTTATTTGATAAAAACAACCACCCCTCTTGCTTTTATAAAATCCATTGATTAGAGCATCAAGAATAAAAGATTAATTGTCTTAAAAACAAATGCACCTTATGAATGAGAAAAGCTCTTTAGCAGAATAGTTTTCAAATGGGAAAAAAGAATGGCAAGCAATGTGAACCTAACAGGTTTAGCGCATGATTTGAAACAACGTGCAGAAAAGCATCCCCCCATCCGTATTGGACTGATTGGTTGTGGTGAAATGGGCACAGATTTATTATCAAGTATTGCGCATATGGATGGTATAACAGTCGCTGCAGTAGCCACTAGGACGCCGTCACGTATTTTTGATGCCGCTACAATGGCCTATGGCGAGGATGGACATGTCTGTGAAGTTGAAAATACTTATGCTCTCACGCAAAGCATTGAAAAAAATTTGATTGCAGCAACAGATGATATTAACCTTGTTTTACGTCATGAACAAATTGATATTATCGTTGATGCAACAGGCTATCCCGAAGCAGGAGCAGAAATTGGTATCAAAGCGCTTGAGAATAACAAACATCTTGTCATGATGAATGTTGAAGCAGATGTTACAATTGGCGCTTATCTCAAACATGAAGCAGAAAAACGAGGGCTCATTTATACACTTGGTGCCGGAGATGAACCAACTTCTTGTATGGAACTCATAGAATTTGTTTCAGCCCTTGGACATAAGATTGTTGCAGCAGGTAAAGGAAAAAATAATCCTCTGCGCTTTGATGCTACACCTGATGCTTACGAAGAAGAAGCATTCCGGCGTAATATGAATGTGCGCATGTTGGTTGAATTTATTGATGGTTCCAAAACGATGGTTGAAATGGCAGCAATTGCCAATGCCACTGGACTTCTCCCCGATTGCCCAGGAATGCATGGACCACAAGCGGCGCTGCAAGATCTAAACAAAGTGCTTATCCCAAAACAAGATGGAGGCATTTTGCAGCGATATGGTATTGTAGATTATTCAACAGGCCAAGGTGTTTCCCCAGGTGTCTTTGTCATTGCAGAAATAGCGCACCCACGTTTACGCGAACGTATGGAAGATTTAAAAATTGGTCAGGGGCCTTATTTCACCTTTCACCGTCCCTATCATTTAACAGCAATGGAAGTTCCCCTCACCTGCGCACGCGCTATGCTTTATGGCAAAAAAGATATGGTTCCTCTTAGCCATCCCGTAGTAGAAGTCTGTGCTGTTGCTAAAAAAGATTTACATCCAGGTGATCAGCTAGACTTTATCGGTCTTTATACTTATCGCGCTTGGATAATGAACATCGCAGAAGCACGCGCTCACCACGCCATTCCTTGTGGTCTTTTAGAAAAAGCAACAGTAACAGCTGCAATTAAAAAAAACGAACTCATTACAATACATAATACTGCTATTCGTGAAGATCAATGGATTGCGCGTCTTCGTGCTAAACAAGACCTTTTACTTCATGTCCCTTCTTCCGCTAAGCTATAAACACTCCTTAATTACCTTACTTAACAGCATCTTTCCCTGACACGACAGAACAACCCAGAATACACTTGTATCGCAAATAAAAGTATTTATCTTTTAATAAAGGCATTTTCAACGATGCATATCACCACTTCCTTCTCACAATATGGCGCGTAAATGCTACAATATAAACCACCCCATGAGATGGCATAAGATTCATTGTGTATCACTATCTTTACTCTATAAAGATACAAACCGGCATCATCATTTTATTTGTCAATATTACGACAGCCCTTGAGCCTTTGAGATGATTCATGAGAAGAATTTTTACTCTTTTTTTGATAATCTTATCCATACACGAACGCAACTTGTTCTATGTAAAAAATACTTTTGATGGATTTAACATAAACAAATTTGAAATAATAATTTATCATTTTTCTTATTGCATAAGAGCCATGAATAAGGGATATTTTTTATTTTATCCTCTTATAAAAGATAAAAAATTTTAAAAAGGATAAAATATGCCTTTAATGAATAATCTTCATATGAGAGAAGGTAAACAATATTAAAAGGCTGATAAAGATAGTAAGTATACTAGCCTTATTACTAGGAAATAACCATAAACTGTAAAAAATGAGGTTACACTATTTTGTAAAAAAACATAAATGTAGGACATTGAACTTTAATAATGTTAATAAAAGCTACATTTGGTATTAATAATAGTGATTTTTCCATCCAATACAGTATAAATAAGTTCAAATATTTATTTTTTCAAAATCATGAAATGAAGAAAAAAATCATCGACTTTGTCGATGAGCTTTCTACTAAAGTGTAGTGAATATTCCCCAAAGAGATACAACAGCACCTAATACATCCCCAATACATAAAGAAGCAAGAAGTGATATAATACCTATTCCCCCCCAAAAAGCTGCACCTGAAAAGGCAGCAGTTTTTTCAGCTTTCCCCAAAGCAATAGCATTTTGTTCCTCAACGCCTTGAATAACAGCTCTATCCACAGCTTTAATAACTACATTTTTTTCTAGTGTAGAAATAGTAACTGCCACACTCTCTTGAAATTGATTTTTTACAAAACTTGCATTTCCCTCTATAGTTTGTACAAAAAAAAGAATAAATAGTGTAAAAGTAAATGAACATACACGATTTTTAAATATTTTAAACATAGCTTTCTTTGCTCCTCTTTTCTTCACTGAAAAAATGAAAGAATATTCACATATATAAAAACCAAAACTTATATTTAATTATTTATATAATTACACATAATAAAATATTATCTGTAATTATATTACAGATATAACACATTGTGTATTGAATGTAAAGACACAAAAACAACAAATGATAAAAATAATTTAAAATGTAATTAAATTTTAAAGAACTATAACATTTAAAACTGTCAATCTAATGATAATTCTTCTCTATTATTTCAATAAATATAAAAATGAAATATTACTTAATGAATTTTTATTATATCGCTCATCAATAAACTTGAAAATAAAATTGATAGCGAATAAAAACCTCGATCTAAAACAAATCTATCCTAATAAATAAACCTTAAAATAGTGTATTATTTTTCTATAAAACAGTTATAAAATGTAAAAATAAATCAAGATCTCTATTTTCAAATAGAAAAGACGTTAATAAAATGATTCTCAAATTTTACTGATATATAAAGAAAAATAGCGCATAGCATCTTCAAAAAGGTAATTCAGCACCTTTATCTCATACAGCATAAAGAACTTAAATATTGACTTTAAAACCCAATAAAACAAACGCATAAAATAAGTAAATCTATCAGATTTACAAAAACATTATAAGCAACACTAGAGCACCAACAAACTACCTAAAATTAAATAAAAAGAGAGTCATGAAAAATGAGATGATCCCCCAAAATACTGAAAAGCAATTTTCTTTCTTAATTCTCATAAAAGTTATTCCATATTTTTCGTCAATATTGTAGAGCGCAGCCCTATTTATCTTTTGAGTAATTATATTTACTCTGTATTAGTAAAAAATAATTCTCTTTGAAATAAATTTTTGGCAATATTCACATAACTGTCTGCAATTTGTGCAAAATAAATAATTAATCAAATGCTTGAAAGAAAAGTGGTAGAGAAACTGACTAAAAATTGCATTTTTGAGATACCAACTTAAGTAAGCGCATTGAAAAAATAACGCCATGAAAACTGATATTGAATGATAAATTTAGCAATCGATCATTTTAATAGCAGGATACTAATCTATAATAATAATTTCTTGTTTTGCATGTTGAATGAGAGGGCTGATTATTATAAGACTCTCTTAATTTTAACTCTGTTTATATTGAATCAATCAAAATTCTTCGCTTTCAAATCACAAAAGAAAACGATGTGTGTGTAAACACACTTGAAAAAAGGAAAATTTCACTTATGAGATATTTTAACTATCAAGCGCTGTTAACACAATATTGAAAACTGGCAAAGTGAATGGTGGTGTCGCTTTTTACTTTAAAAAAGTAAATATAGTGAAGTACAATATATTTTATATTATGAGGATTTACCGTTATACCCTTCACGAACAGCGTCGCAAAATAGGCTTGGATACCTTAGGAAAGGTTTCTTTAAAACAAGCATATCAATGTGCAACACAATGGCGTTCTGTTTATCATGTATCCAACGGTGTTTCTTCTTGAATCATCTTATAAACTCATCGAGCTCTCTGAGACTGCAAGTTTATCTTACGTGAATCCTTCCCTTTATATTCATTTTTTCTCATGAACACTAAAGTCTATTAAGACACTATCCAAAGTAAAATCAATCAATAAACATTTCTATTCTTTTGTAATATACAGATACTTGAATTAAGAATTTAGAACTTCTGATTGCAACCAAAGTCTGTACTATTGCAACAATAGAAATAGTTTGGTTATCCTCGCTCCATAGTAAAAAGAAGAATATGCAACTTACAGAAAAAATTGTGTTTTCAATAAACAATGAAAAATTATTTTTCATTACATGATGTTAAGTATTTAATCTGTATGAATATTTACTTATTAAAAATGAGAATCTGCATCAGAAAGTCTTACCAAAGATAGCTATCTTTAGAAAGTTCGCCTCATATTACAAAAAAATTGAGTTGGCTTTGCTCAATAAAATCTTCACTATTTTTAACAAAACTCTCATTTTTATAGCATCCATATGTGATGTAAAAAAACGCCTATTTGCGTTTCTCTTATAGATAGATTAAATAGTGACAGCACTTTTGATCACTTTATCTGTGTTAACTTCTCTTTTGGGCAATAATTTATGATATCTAACACGCCTTTTCTCGCTCTTTTACCTTTGGGCGCACACGAATATCACGGAGAGCACCTTCCCTTCGAAACCGACTGGATCATTGCTGAAGCTTTTGCAAAAGCCCTCACTTTACAAACAAAAGAGCAATTTCATATCGCACTTTTACCGGTTGAAAAGATTGGCTATTCTATAGAACATATGGATGTTACAGGCACACAAACCCTCACCTTTTTCGAGGCTATTGAGCGATGGATAAAGATTGGTGAAAACTGTTATCACAAAGGGATCAACCGTCTTCTTCTTCTCAATGCTCACGGAGGTAATTCACCCTTAATGAGTATTGTTATCACCGAATTACGGAGGCGTTTTTCAATGCTTGCGGTAGCAACAAGTTGGAGTCGTTTTGGCCTACCACAAGGTTTAATGGTACCGTCTCAACAGCATCTTGATATCCATGGAGGTTTTATAGAAACCTCTCTCATGCTCTATTTAGCACCCGAAAAAGTGCATATGGAGAAAGCAGAAAATTTTCATAATAAGCAAGCTGATATGATTGCCAACTATCAGTATTTACGCGCTTATGGTCCTCATGCCTTTGGATGGACAATGCGTGACCTTAACAAACAAGGAGCAGCAGGCAATGCAAGTGAAGCAACACCGCAAGCCGGTGAAGCAATTTTCTCTCATGTTCTTTGTGGGCTTCATGGTTTACTTGATGATATCAATCGATTTAAAATAAACACATTTCAATAAAAAGGCATGAACCATGGAAAAGACGCAAAACACTCCCACAAAACTTCCTGTTACGGTTCTCACAGGCTATCTTGGATCAGGAAAAACCACTCTTCTCAATCGCATTCTGAGTGAAAACCACGGAAAACGTTACGCAGTCATTGTCAATGAATTTGGTGAAATTGGCATTGATAATGATCTTATCGTTGAATCGGACGAAGAAATTTATGAAATGAATAATGGTTGTGTCTGTTGCACCGTGCGCGGCGATCTTATTCGCATTTTGGAAAGTCTAATGCAACGCTCTCATCGATTTGATGCTATCATTATAGAAACAACAGGGCTTGCTGACCCAATCCCCGTTGCACAAACTTTTTTTATGGATGATACGGTCCATGAAAAAACCGCTCTCGACAGTGTCATCACAGTCGTTGATGCAAAGCATTTTTCACACCAACTTAAAAAAAGCCGAGAAGTTGAAGAGCAAATTGCTTTCTCTGATATTGTTCTCTTAAATAAAATTGATCTTGTCAGCGAAGGAGAACGTGCACACGCGCAATCGCTCATTCTTGCAATTAATCCCAGAGCCATAATTTACGCAACAGAGCGCGCTAACATCCCTCTTGATAAACTCCTCGATCGAGGTTCCTTTGACCTCCAACGCACTTTAGATAATGATCCCCATTTTCTTGACCATCAGCACGCAGACCATGTCTGTGGTCCCGATTGTAATCATGATCATGCACATCACCACAAATCCACCATTCATGATATTACAATAACCTCTGTAAGTTTAAAAACAGGTGCCCTTCAACCAGAAAAATTTTTCCCATGGATTCAACAGATCACGCAACAACAGGGTCCCGATATTTTGCGTTTAAAAGGCATTATCGCATTTCAAGGAGACGATGATCGTTATGTCATTCAAGGCATACACATGATCCTTGAAGGACAGCACCAACGTCCATGGCGTGAAGATGAAAAACGTGAAAGCCGACTTGTTTTTATTGGCCGCACCCTTGATGCCGAAAAACTGAGAACGGGTTTTGAAAATTGTGCATAAGCGAGTAACAATGCCAAGCATTACCAATTACAATTTACAAAATTATTGTCTTTCCTCCGGTTTTATTGATAACAAACCAGCTTTTGTCTCGGTTGAAGGTTTTATTGTTTTTTTTAACCCAATCCCACAAACCATTGAAGTTCACCAAGGAATAATTTCTAGCCATTTTTCCCATGATAACACAGCTATCATTACAGGTGGAGAAGACGGAAAGGTCTGTCAAACAACAGCAGATGGTCATACAAAAGTACTGGGCAAACAGGAAGGCAAATGGATAAGCAATGTTGCATTTGGACCACGGAAAGTTTTTGCTTTTTCCTCCTCACGTATCACACTAGCAAATGTTGGCAAAGAACTGCAAGAGCTCACACATGAACGCAGTATAGAAGGTCTTGCTTTTGCTCCAAAGGGATTACGCCTTGCCGTTGCCCATTACAATGGTGTTACTCTTCATTGGTTATCAACACAAACATCTCCCACCACATTGGTCTGGAAAGGAGCACACTTTGGTGTCACCTTCTCACCAGACAACCGCTATGTCATTTCTACCATGCAAGAAAATGCCCTCCATGGCTGGCGTCTCACTGATAATCAGCATCTCCGCATGAGTGGCTACCCAAGCAAAGTCAAAAGCTGGTCTTGGAGCGCGAAGGGAAAATGGTTAGCAACATCCGGTGCATCAGCAGCCATTGTCTGGCCCTTTCATACAAAAGATGGCCCCATGGGAAAAACACCATTAGAACTGGGCACACGAGCAAATGCACTTGTCAGCACCGTTGCATGCCATCCAAGCGAAGACATTGTAGCAATAGGCTTCAATGACGGAATGATTTTGTGTGCACATTTTCACGATGGAAAAGAGGTTCTTCTAAAAGGCTATGGAAAAAGCGCCATTTCAGCGCTCAACTGGGATCAGACAGGACACAACCTTGCCTTTGGTAGCGAAAATGGTGAGTGTGGTATTATCAACATCTCTGTTTAAGAAAAAAACAACAACCATTACAGCTAAAATAGCCGCACAATCCTCCAGAAGCAATTGCGCATGAAACCCATCTTCCTCTCTAAAAAATAAACACACTTACGAGGCATTTTCAATCACAAACCAAAGAAATCATATATTGTGGACCTTTTTCATCAAGACAAAAGAACCATTTAGAAAAAATAAGAGAAGATTTTAATAAAGTAAAAGGCAGCATTTTCTACTGCCTTTTTTATAAAAAGACATATCATACTTTGTCAAAAAAGGTGGCGCAAACCAGCAGAGAAACTTGCTCCAGAAAACCCTGCTTTTGTCAGTCTATGCTGATAATTTATATCTCCATAAAGAGAAAGTTTTGAAGAAAGACGCGCATTAAACCCAAGACCTGCTTCCAAAGAAGAACCAAAAAAACCTAATTGGAAATCGTTTTTAAAAGAAACAAATCGCTTATCTTCAAAACTATGCAAATAAGAAAGCTTACTATAAAAAGAAACGACACGTCCCTCTTCAGAAACATTAAGTGTCTTGCTTAAACGCCCACCAACACGCCCCACCCATTGATGAAATTTTCCTAAATCAACCTCAATATTATCAACATCATGTGCCGGATTAAACTGAAGATGCTGATAAACAACCTGAATCTGCGGATCAAAAACAACACCTTTATACCCTGTTGCAAACGTTCTGCCACTTGTTAAAGAACCGCTAAACTGTTTACCCTTTAACGCAACAACCTTGCCCCGTGCTAGTGTCAAAACATCTCCCTTAAAAAGTCCATACGATAATACTCCATCGATATAAAAACCCGTATCATGCTGTAAACTTCCATAGGCTCCAACAGACCATTTATCAAATGCGCTTTTTTTGCTCTGTTCAACATTTAGAGGATGGAGAGAGAGTTTTCCATAAGTTCCCGTGACCCCAAAGAATGTGCAACTCTCTGAACTCTCAATTTCTTTCAGCAAAACACCTGCTTCCAGTGCACTATAATCAAGTTCTGCTCCATAGCCATATTCAAAAGCAGAAAGATTTGAAGCATAGTGGTAGCTTCCACCATAACCACGGATAAAAAATGCTGGATTTTCATCACTTTTCAAAGAACCTCCAGAAAAGCTTCGTATTGCCTTCAATTTTTTATTTTGAGAGGCAAAATCCATCAAGCCGGCATGGAATAAAGCATTTGGTAAAAGGAGATAAGTTGGCAACTGTGGGACAACCGCCCTAATTCCCATTTCGGGCTGAATATCAAGCTTAACAGGAACAGGCGGAGTGGGGACAGGATCTGTAGGTGTAGGATCACTTGGATCAGAGGGCGCTGACGGAGCAGGTGTTGGTGTAATAGGCACAGAGGAAGAAGATGAAGGATCTGCAGGTGTAGGATCACTTGGATCAGAGGGCGCTGACGGAATAGGTGTTGGTGTAATAGGCACAGAAGAAGAATGTGAAGGATCTGTAGGTATAGGATCACTTGGATCAGAGGGCGCTGACGGAACAGGTGTTGGTGTAATAGGCACAGAAGAAGATGATGAAGGATCTGCAGGTGTAGGATCACTTGGATCAGAGGGCGCTGACGGAACAGGTGTTGGTGTAATAGGCACAGAGGAAGATGATGAAGGATCTGCAGGTGTAGGATCACTTGGATCAGAGGGCTCAGACGAAACAGGTGTTGGTGTAATAGGCACAGAAGAAGATGATGAAGGATCTGCAGGTGTAGGATCACTTGGATCAGAGGGCGCAGACGGAGCAGGTGTTGGTGTAATAGGCACAGAAGAAGAAGGTGAAGGATCTGTAGGTATAGGATCACTTGGATCAGAGGGCTCAGACGGAGCAGGTGTTGGTGTAATAGGTGTAGGTAATGGAGTGAGAACAGGGTCTGTAGGTGTAGGATCTACCGGCGCAGAAGGTGAAGGTGGAATAGGTAAAATCGTAGAAGAATCTTGTTTAGGACTAATATAAATACCCTCGAGACGAAAATCCCAAAAGTCCCGATCTCCTGCAACTAATCTATTCATAGGATCTGCTTTTCCAAAAGAAGAACTTGGTCCATAAGCACGAAGACGATATTGATAAGGCAAACCATTTATTGCAGTATAATCGCCCATTAGTTTAAAAGAATCTTCACGCGCATATCCAGAAACTTGGATAAGTGAAATACTGTTGCTTCCTTCACCGCTTACTTTCTTTTCTGAAGTTTTGGAAAAATTTTCCATCACAAGCAATGTAGCGCCGGAAACATCTCCATCGATCAAAATACGATCGGTTTTTTGAGAATCAAACAAACCATCATCATTTAAAAACGTACTGAGCTTAATCTGAACATTACCCTCCGCATTGTATGCCTCCTTGTATCGTTCATTCCCGATACGCAATGTTTGATAACCGCTGGATACATCCCGATTGAAAATAAATGTACTATCAGAAAGACTCACAGATGAAAGTGATGAATCTGTAAAAACAGAACCCTGCAAACCTTTATATTTGCTTTTTGTGAGATACCAAGTAGAACCACGCGTTAATTCTAATCTAGCAGTAGAAGTATCTTCAACGTGCGCCCCCCCTGTAAGGGAAGAAGCGCTTGCTTTAATAGATATAGAAGAGTTCTTTTCAGCTTTTAATAACAAATCACCAGAGATCTTTGTTGCTTCTGATAAATCAAGAGAAACACTGGCTCCATAACCGCCCTGCCCAGTAACATAAATAGCTGTACCATCTGGAACTGTGAAAGTTGTCTGTTTTAAACGAACAGATGCCTTTCCCACAGTGATTCTTGGCTCTTTTGAAACACCTTTTTGTCCATAATATTCTGCCACTGTGTTTGGATCTAATAGATTAAAATATAGACCATAAACCCCCTTTCCCTGCACAGAAATATTTGAGCTCTCAATCTCAATATTTGTCTTCTTAAAAGCGTCTGATAGATCATAATTATGAATAGGCTGGCCTCTACTATTTACAAAAGCTGAAAAATTTTTAACCAAAAAGCCATGCATATCATTAAGCACAATAGAACTACTCCTCAAATAAACAGCACCACCTTGCAATATGTCAAAAGCCTCTGGTAATTTATCGACACTTTCATTATCAACTATAGCAGTGTATTTTTTTCCTTTTCCCTCAATCGTCATGGTATCGAGAAGATATCTCCCCCCAAACTTTGTTGAAAACGCGCCAATCTCATTAAAAGTAACAGTGCTACCTGACATCCTAACAAATGCATTAAGACCACTTACAATCCCTATACCATTCGCATTCAAATTGTCTGGTTTAATCTCAACATTGACACGAACTAAAGCAACATCCGTCTCTTTCCCCGATGCATAAATAGCGTGCGAAGTTCCCTCAATCTTCCCGTCATTCATCTGAATAACTCCATTTAGAACACGAAGACCGGGGATATCCTTAAAGTTTGAATCCCTTAGAATAAGCTTTCCGCTATCTTGTACGAATGCACCATATTGAGATATTTCATCTGGATTATCACCCGTAACAGTTATACGAGACGCATTAACAATTGTGCCTTGCTTTGCTACATATATAGCTGCAATAGGCGCAGCCTCCTGAGAATTTTTTAAGTAATAAACTTTATCTGCGAGAAAGTGTGTTTTTCTATCATCGCATTTATAAAATGGAGCCTCTGGATCACATAAACTTCCAGCAGCTTCAAGATGGGAAATTTGCAAAAAATAAAGAATAGCTGTTGTAAAATTATATAAAAATGCATGCTTGTAAAATACATTTATCACCATTCTTCCTTACCCCTATTTATTAACGAAGAACAATCAAATAATGTATATTACAAACTTCTTAAAATAAAATAAATATACGATAAATATTTAACTTAATTATTAATATAACTCTTATATACTTATATATAAATTATTCTATATTTCATGGATAACTAAAAATGATATTGTAATCTACCAGAAAAGCTCATTCCAGAAAACCCTGCTTTTGTCAGTCTATGCTGATAATTTATATCTCCATGAAGTACAAATTTCGAAGATAATTTGGCATTAAAACCAAGCCCCGCTTCTAAAGAAGAACCAAAAAAACCTAATTGGAAATCGTTTTTAAAAGAAACAAATTGCTTATCTTCAAAACTATTCAAATAAGAAAGCTTACTATAAAAAGAAACGACACGTCCCTCTTCAGAAATATTAAGTGTCTTGCTTAAACGCCCACCAACACGCCCCACCCATTGATGAAATTTTCCTAAATCAACCTCAATATTATCAACATCATGTGCCGGATTAAACTGAAGATGCTGATAAACAACCTGAATCTGCGGATCAAAAACAACACCTTTATACCCTGTTGCAAACGTTCTGCCACTTGTTAAAGAACCGCTAAACTGTTTACCCTTTAACGCAACAACCTTGCCCCGTGCTAGTGTCAAAACATCTCCCTTAAAAAGTCCATACGATAATACTCCATCGATATAAAAACCCGTATCATGCTGTAAACTCCCATAGGCTCCAACAGACCATTTATCAAATGCGCTTTTTTTGCTTTGTTCAACATCCTGTGGGTTTAGAGAAAGATTTCCATAGTTCCCCAAAGCCCCAAAGAATGTACGACTGTATAAACTCTCAATCTCGTTTAACAAAACACCTGCTTCGAGTGCACTATAATTCAGCTCAGCGTTATAGCCATATTCAAAAGCAGATAAATTGGAAGCATAATGATGACTACCACCATAAGCATGCAGAAAAAAGGCTGTCTTTTCATCATCCTTCCAAGAGGAATGAAAAGCATTCCGCATTGTCTCTACCTTCTTATTTTGCGTGATCATATCCACTAAACCAGCATGAAATAAGGTATTTGGCAAAAGAAGATAAGTTGGCAATTGAGGAACAACAGCTCTAATTTGGAGATTAGACTGAACATTAAGCGATACAGGAAGATTAGACGAAGGATCAACAGGATCAGAAGATGTAGAAGGCTTTGGTTCAATAGGAGCAGGAGAAACAGAATCTGCAGATGAAGGAGATGCCGAAACAGAAGGCGAGTCAGACATCAACAAGGTAGGAAGTGGATCGGGGGGCGAAGGGGGAGGATCAACAGGATCAGAAGATGTAGAAGAAGCAGGTGTGGCAGATGTCAATGACGTAGGAAGTGGAGTGGAGGGAGAAGGTGGAAGATCAACAGGATCAGAAGATGTAGAAGAAGAAGCTGTGGCAGATGTCAATGACGTAGGAAGTGGATTGGAGGGCGGAGGGGGAAGATCAACAGGATCAGAAGATGTAGAAGAAGAAGCTGTGGCAGATATCAATGACGTAGGAAGTGGATTGGGGGGCGGAGGGGGAGGATCAACAGGATCAGAAGATGTAGAAGAAGAAGCTGTGGCAGATGTCAATGACGTAGGAAGTGGATTGGGGGGCGGAGAATCTAAAGGACGAGATAATGAAAACGAAGCCGGTTTAATAAGTGGACCATTATAAGTACCTATTCTAGAAGAAATATAGATACCTTCAAGACGGAAATCCCAAAAATCCCCCTCACCTTCCACTAATCTTTGCTTAATATCCGCTTTTCCAAAGGGCGAATTCGGACCATAACCACGAATACGATATTGATAAGGAAAGCCTTTCACTGTAGTATAACTATCATAACCATTGGCGAGTTGAAAAGAACCTGCCTGCGCTGTTCCAGCAACTTGAATAAGTGAGATGCTTTGATCTCTTCCATCATAGACTTCTTTATTTGCAGCTTTCGGAAAATTTCGCACATGAATGAATGTCGTTCCCGAGACATCACCAGAAATCAATATACGATCGGTTTTTTGGGGATCAAACAAACCCTCATCACTCAAAAATGCACTCAACTTAATCTGAGCATTTCCCTCAGCACTGTAGACTTTTTTATCTTTTGATGCGAGAATTCTATCTCCTGCGTCTATATCCGCCCTTTTTCCAATGCGTAGCGTTTGATAACCATTCGATATATCTTCATCATTAAAGATCAGTGTACTATTGGAAAGACTTAGAGAAGAAAGTGATGAAACAGATTCCCGTAAACCGTTGTATTTACTTTTAGTAAGATACCATGTTGAATAGTGGGTTAACTCTAAATCAATAGTTGATTTATCGTCAACACGCGTACCTCCTGTAAGAGAAGAAGCACTTGCTTTCACCAATAGAGAAGAGTTATTTTTAGCTTTTAGCAACAAATCACCAGAAATCTTTGTTTCATCAGATAATTCAAGAATACCTTCAGCCCCATAGCCTCTATTCCCCTTCGCATAAATCGCAATACCATCTGGAACTGTCATATTTGTCTGTGATAAATAAACAAATGCCTTCCCCGTGAGAACTTTTTGGATTTCTAAAACTTTTTCATCATCTCGTTGCCTAATCATCTTAGCAAGCTCTTCTGGAGCTAAAACATTAAAATACAAACCATGTACTCCATCCCCTTTCACAGAAATATTATTTTTTTCTATCTTAATACTTGTATTCTTAAAGCCATCTGGCGAAACATACTTTTGAATTAATTTGCCATTATCGTCTACATAACCTGAAAAATTTTTAATCAAGAATCCATGCATATTGTTAAGATGAATAACATTTTTTTTCAAATGAACATCACCCCCTTGAAAAACCTCAAAAGCTTCAGGCAATACCCCCATAGCGCCATCACCATCTGTTCTAGCTTCCTCCCTCCTTCCTTGCCCCGTAATACACATAGTATCAAGAATATAGCACCCTCCAAACCGAGTTGAAAATGAGCCAATCTGATTAAAATTAACGGTACCTTCTGACATTCTAACCATTGCATCAAAACCACTCATAATACCGATCCCTTTTACCTTCAAATTATCTGGCTCAATATCGATATTCACACTCACTAAAGAAATATCCGTTTCTTTCCCCCATGCATAAATAGCATGTGAAGCCCCCTTAATTTCCCCTACTGTCATGCTAATAACTGCATTTTGAGCACGAAGAGCAGGTATGTCCTTAAAATCTGCAGCTGTTAGATTAAGTTTTCCACCATTTCTTACATACGCCCCATAGGCAGATATTTTATCTGAATTATCGCCATAAACTGTTATCTGAGAGGCATTAACAACAGTGCCAGCTTTTTCTACATATATAGCTGCAATAGGCGCAGCCTCCTGAGAATTTTTTAAGTAATAAACTTTATCTGCGAGAAAGTGTGTTTTTCTATCATCGCATTTATAAAATGCCTCTCCTGCATCACTTGAAGATCCTGCAGCACTAACATAAGTAACCTGCAAAAAATAAAGAATAGCTGTTGTAAAGTTACACAAAAACACATGTCTTTTAAATACATAAAACATAACTCTTCCCGACTCCTATTCCCCTATTTTTATTCATTTAAGAATAATATCTATATTTAAACTAACAGAATTCTTAAAATACAATAAATATAAAACTAAAGAGCTACTTTTAATACTTAATATAACAATATATACTTATATATAAGTTACTATATAGTTTATGTATAGCTAGAAATGATAGTGTAAACCGCCTGAAAAAATGGTTTCTGAAAAACCAGCTTTGCTAATTTGCTAAGACGATGTTGATAAGTTACATCTCCATGCAATGCAAAATGTGAGGACAACAGAGTATTCAACCCAACTCCAGTTTCTAGAGAAAAACCAAAAGCCCCTCATTGGAATTCATCTCCAAATTGTACACGTTGTTTTCCTCCAAAACTATTGGCAAGATGAAGCTTGCCATTGAAAGAAACAACAATGCCCTCTTCAGAGACAGAAAGCATCTTTCTTAAAGACCCACCAACACGCATCACCCACAGATCAAGTTTTCCATTTCAATATCAAAACCATCAATATCAGACGCCTTATAACCGCACCTTTTGATAAATAACCTAAACCTGCGGATCAAAAATAACCCCTAACTATAATTGTAATTGTAACAAATATGAGTGTTCAGAAGAATCTGAACACATTTAAATTAACGACATGAACTTGGGTCATGAAAAAAAGGCTTATGAAAAAATAGAGAAAGGCAGAAACGAACTATCCCCTTTATGTCCTGTCATAAATGACTTACCCGCAATCAATGAAGCACTCAAAGGTGTTCCTCTTCAATGTTGTTGTCTTGCCTCTTGCTTTCGTGAGAATATCCCCCTTAAATAAACCATAGGAAAAAAGGACATCTATATAAAAGCCTGTGTCATGCTGCATACTGCTATATGCTGTAATAGACCATTTATCAAATGTACTTTTTTGCTTTCTTCAATATCTTGAGGTTTTAGAGAATTTTTTCCATCATTCCCCATTATTCCAAAGCTCAAAGTGTGATGTATATCCTCAATCGCATTGAGCAAGACACTTGCCTCTATAGCGTTATAATTCAAATTTCCGCCATAGCCATATTGAAGCTCAGGTGGTCAAAAACATAATGATAACTTCCACCGTAACCTCGCGCAAAAAGTGCAGGATTTTTTTACCATTTTCCCCTAAAGCCCCAGCAGCGATACGCAATGTTTCCAGCTGTTTGTTGTAATTGTTCATATCCATCAAACCAACATGAAACAAAGCATGGGGCATCGACAGATATGTTGAAACTTGCGGGACCACCGCTTTAACACCCTCTTCAGAATAAAGAACAAAAGCATCATGATCAGCGAAAACATTATTATGATGAGTATAAGTGCTTAAAGAACGAGACACATCATTTTCCAACCGAATATGACGCAGATGAGAAAGTTTCTGAACATATTCAACTTCAAGTCGATAATTCCAAAATTTCCATTATACTCAATATTTTTCTCTTTAACGGATTCATTCCCACCTTTTACCTATCTATAAGAAGAATTTGGACCATTAGCACGAAAACACTATATCGATAAGGCGCTCCTCTTAAAGCAACATAATCTGTTGCCAGTTTAAAGGCATCCTCCGCAGCCTTTCCATAAACCTGAACAATTGAAACACTGAGGCTATCTTTTTATCGTCTTTTTGCTTACCTTTGCTATGGTTCTTTATTTTTTTTGAAGCCACTAAAACATCGACAATATGCACCTTAGTTTTTCCATAAACATCACCATAGATTAAGAAGTTTATCAGCTTTTATTCCCTTGCTTTTACCATTTGCAGCAAGATGTGCACTAACATATAAACGTGCGTCCCCCCTGCAACGTAAGCATAATCTAAACCACGATCATCATCCAATCTCCTAATACGAAGTGTCTAAAAAAATCATTTCTTGGTTTTCTGAAAAAAATAGAACTATCAATAAGCCTTACCAATGAAAGAAATGAATCTACAAAATATAGAACTTTTTTATGATTATTTTTAAGCGCATTTTTATTTGCTCTTACAGTCCATTGAGATCGATTGAATAACGCAACACTACCATAAGAACCTTTCTCAATATGTGCTCCTCCTGCAAGAAAAGACGCATAGGCATCAAGCGCGACAAATGAATTATTTTTGACATCTAATAACCGATCAGCAAAAATACGCGAATCCTCTAATATCGTAATATAAGGAGACCTCCTAGCATCGTTACTATAAATAGCCCTACCATAGGGAATATGAAGAGCAGTCTTTTTAAACCAAAATTCACCTAAACTTGTAAGAAGCTCTCCCTCTTGATATTCATATTGCGAAGGAGCTCTTCTAAAATGCAAACCGTGAACCCCTTGTCCTTTAATAAGGATCTCTGTGTTTTCAAAAAAAATCCCAGACATAAGACCATCCTGCAACTCATATGATCTTTCCTTAAAAACAGGCTTGGCACTTTCAACCGCTATACCATGAACATCAGAAACCTGAATCTTACCTTCATCAAAGGAAAAAAACTGCCCTGCTTCACGCCAACCACAGATTGAGGTAACGTGGTATTTCTATCACTTTTCTTTTCGCCATTCCCTATAATAAAACTCTTTTTAAAAGAAGTTTTATTGTCTTTTGATACAATCACTGCTGATGTAATCTTCTCAGATCTATTTAATTCTAAAATTCAACCAGTTCCTGAAACGCCTTTTTCCCCTTTACTTTTTTCCGGCTTAATAACTATGTTATGAGATTGTATTGTAAAAATAACATCTGTAGTTCTCCTATCCAATCCACTCATATATAACTTATCACGACTTCCAAAAGTACGAGCAGCATCAACTGTATCACACGAATACGATTAAAAAAAAGAATTATATGAAGGTTTATAATCTTCTGCACTCGCATCTATATTGTACGCGAAGAAAAAAATAGAGGTCGTAAGAGAACACACACACACATGGCATTTTAATACTTTAATCATAATTTAGTCTAAACTTTCTTTATTTTATCTTCATAAAAAACCGAAACGACACATCTAGTTCATCCACTGATTATTCTTATTATGTGTCACCCACATAATTTTCTTTATATTATATATGAAAATCAGAAATCAGAAAAAATAATACAATAAAACTATGTTTTGTGCTTATAATTTTCACAAAGGATGTATTAAAGAAAATACAATTAAAAATGATAGCTTAATCCACCAGAAAAATGCGTTCCAGAAAAGCCGGAATTCGTAAATTTATGCTGATAAATCAGATCACTATGAAAAATAATTTTTGGAGATAGTTGCGAAAAAACACCAAATCCAGCCTCTAACGAAGACCCAAAGGAACCAAGCTGGAAGGCATCTTTAAAATACACAAATTGTTTATCATCAAAACTACGAATGAAATGAAGCTTTCCATAGAATGAAAGGACATGTGCATCTTTAGTAAATGTAAGTGCCTTCGTTAAATACCCACCAATACGCATTCCCCAATGATCTGGGCTTTGCATATCAATATTAAAATTATCAATATCACGAGTCTTATGAAACTGGAGATTTTGATAAACAAACTGAACCTGCGGTTCAAAAATAAAATATCGGCTGCCTATCATAAACGTTTTACCAGCAGTTAAGGAAACACTTAGGGGCTTACCTCTCAATGCAGCCGTTTTACCTCGCTCAAGTGTGAGAACATTTCCATTAAACAAGCCATAAGAGAAGAGACCATCCATATAAAGACCCGTATCATGCTGCATGCTTCCATATGCTGTGATTGTCCATTTATCAAATATACTTTCTTGACTTTGTTTAATCTTTCGAGGCTGCAAAGAAAGCTTGCCATAATTTCCCATAATTCCAAAGGATGTCGTACTATATGCACTTTCGATTTTCTTGAGTAAAATACTTGCCTCTAGTGCATTATAATCAAGCTCACCGCCATAATCACCATATTTAAGTGCAGATAAATTTGAAGTATAACGATGATGTCCACCGTAACCGCGCAAAAACAAAGCGGAATTTTCGTCATTTTTCAACAACCGACCAGAAACAGTTCGCAGCGCTTGTAACTGCTTGTTTTGATTACTGATATCCATCAATCCAGCATAAAATAAGGTATTTGGCACAAGAATATAAGTCAGAACCTGTGGAACAATGACTCTCACATTTGGTTCAAAATGAGAAGAAGGCTCAAAAACAGATGGCGGAACAGGTGAACCAGATGAAACTGGGGCAACAACAGAAGTGGGGCGAGAAACAGGTGGCGGAACAGGTGAACCAGACGCAACTGGGGCAACAACAGAAGTGGGGCGAGAAACAGGCGGCGGAACAGATGAACCAGATGCAGGTGGTACAACTGGTTTAGATTCAGCAATAGCGGGAACAACAGGTGCAAGAGAGGAAGGAGGATTGGGGATCTCAAGCACAACAACATCAGGTACATTAGGTGTGGTAGTAAGATGGAAGTCCCTATCAGAAGAATCTACAGGAGAAGAAAGACTTGGCTCCTGAGGTTTTTGCTGAGAGTTAGAAGCAATAGAACCATCCTCACCTCCAGTCATATTAGGATGAATTTTAGGAAAAGAAGGAATATCATCAGAAGAAGGAGGGACAACCAAATCAAGAACAGGAAAAACTTTAGTGGAATCGAGAGAAGTAGAATCAACAAATTGACTTTCGAGGCGAAAATCCCAAAATGTTCCAGTATTTTTAAGCACTCTTTGATTGGAATCTGCCGCCCCTAAAGCAGAGCTTGGACCATAACTCTTAAGATGATACTGATAGGGAGAGGCTTCAAGTGTGACATACCCCCCATTTAACTGAAAAGAATCTTCAGCGGCTTTTCCATAAACCTGAATAATGGAAATCCCCTGATCATTACCACCATCTCCCGTTAATGCCCCTGGGCTTCTAGGAACACTATACACATGGACTGTCGTTTTTCCTTCAAGATCACCATCGATTAAAAGCCTATCCGTTTTTTGCTCTTGCAGAGCTCCTCCTTTATCCAAATATGTATTAAGATAAAGACGCGCATCGCCTTGTGCACGATAGACAGTCCCTGCCCCTTTTCCGATAAGAAGTGTCTGATAACCATCTGTCGTTTTGGATTTTAGTTCTTCAAAAACAAGAGAACTATCCGTAAGATTGACCGATGAAATGAAGGAATAGTCCCCTAACTTAGAACTAGAAGCATCAGAGTTGTGCAATTTGTCAACTTTTGGTCGCGATAAAATCCACTTTGAACCATTTTTTAACTCTATCTTAGCTGTAGAACTTTCATCAACATGTGCAACTCCTACAAGAGTAGAAGCATCAGCCTCAATCTTTACATTGGAATGCTCAACAGCTTTAAGGAGTGAATCTCCAGAAATTTTTGAATATTGTGAGAGTTTAACAGAAGTTTCGAATTGGCGGCTATAAATAGCCGTACTTTCTGGAGCCATAACGGTTGTCTTTGTCAAATGGACAGACCCTTTTCCAGGTATAATTGTTTTTTGATCATTTAAGACAGCTTCCCAAAAAAAGCGCATGCCATTAAATGCATTGCCTCTCACAAAAATATTGGAATATTTGATATGAGCATCATTATTATCATTCCCCTGCAATATAATGCCATGAGCATTGCTAACATTAACGTTTCCCTTCTGGAAATTAAGAGAGCCTTTCCCCTGAAGCATACTAAAAGCAGAAGCTTCACGATGATTATCTGTATTTGTCCCCTGTTTCCCCCTCCCAGTAATAGAAACACCATCTAAATTAATTTCTCCTTCTCCTCCTGTTTGAACACCAATACCATCAGCAAAGTTAATTCTCCCTCCTTTCATATAAATTTTTGCACCATTATAACTCAAAAGACCTATCGCATCAGAAGATGTCTTAATCTCTGTCTTGGTCAAAGCAACAAACGACCCTTTACCAGCAACACTGATCCCCATTCTGGTTGCTTTAATCACCCCATCCTGCATCTCAAAAGCTCCCTCATCATTAACATCGGCCCCTATCGACACATCGTTTAACATGGAATAAAATAGAGCAACGCCTCCCCCATTTGAGGACTTTATAGCTGTTGTCCAAGCATTTGCTCCTGAATAGCCATTTGCATTCGAAACACCGTTAATGATTATAGCCTCTCCCTCAATAATTGTATCTTCCCCTGATGCCTCTATGGCAGCATCAGAACTTGCACCCGTAAGTTGATAAGTTTTCTGGGAAATTTCATGCGGTTGACCATCATTACAGCGATAAAATGAGGCACTTTCGTTACATGAATATGGCTTCTTCTCAGCAGGAATCTCACCTGCATCAGCATTGTATACAAAGAAAAAAATAACCGTTGTAAAACGACATAAAGAGAGATGATTTTTAAGCATAATTTTCTACAAACTTTCTTCCCCTTCTCTAAAAACAAAAAAATACGCGTTCTGTTTAATAACTTTGGTTACGCGCGATAATTTAAAATACGTTTTGTATTTTATATATCCACTAAATGTTTTATGTAAAGCCAGAACCCCAAAATATCACAATTTAAAATTGTATTATTTATAAAAACGCGTAAAAATATAGATAAAAATAAAAAATCCACCCCAAAGCGGTGATTTAAAGAGAATTTAATAAAAATACACTAAAGGAAGAAAAACAGCATAAGAAGCAAGAACTGCAAACCAGAAATCCTTATCTCGTTTCTAAAAAGAAACAAACTTGCTCATGCAAAAAACATTTTTTAAAAAAGCTTATTTTAAAAGTTGCAAACAAATAATAAAAAACCACAAGCTATGCTTGTGGCTTTTTAAACAACTTACCCCAAGATGATCATTCTAAAAACGATAGCGCAACCCACCAGAAAAACTGACCCCAGAAAAACCACCTTTGCTCAACTTATGCTGATAAACCAAATCACCATGAAGCGCAACTTTTTGAGACAAGCGAGCATTAAGACCTAATCCAGCCTCTAGAGAAGAACCAAAAGCCCCTAACTGGAAAGAATCTTTAAAGCGCACAGCTCTTTCTTTGCCAAAATCATGAGCAAAATGAATCTTTCCATAGAAAGAAACATCACGATCTTTTTCAGACGCAGTCAGAGTCTTCATCAAACGCCCCCCCATACGCACCACCAATTGATCAAGTTTATCCATCTCAATATTAAAATTATCAATATCACGAGCCGTATTAAATTGAAGATGTTGATAAACAACCTGAACCTGTGGATCAAAAACAACACCTTCATATCCTGTGGCAATTTTCTGACCACCCATCAAGGAAACACTTAAAGGGTTACCCTTTAATGTTGCCGTCTTACCCCGTGCAGTTGTCAGAACATCTCCCTTAAACAGACCATAGGATAAAAGACCATCAACATAGAATCCTGCATCATGCTGCATACTGCCATATACTGTAGCAGTCCATTTATCAAATGTACTTTTTTGGCTTTGTGCAACATCTTGAGGCTGTAAAGAAAGCTTTCCATAAGACCCCATAACCCCAAAGGATATAGTACTGTCAACATTTTCAACAGTTTGTAGCAAAACACCTGTCTCTAGCGCATAGTACCCTAGATCCCCTCCATAACCATATTCAAGCGCAGATAAATCTGAAACATAACGATAACTCCCACCATAGCCACGCAAAAATGAAGCAGGATTTTCACGAATTTCCAACATTCCACTAAGATTAGTCCGTACTGTCTCCAGCTGCTTATTTTGATTGCTAATATCTATCAAACCTACATGGAACAAACTATTTGGCAAAAGGAGATAAGTTGGTAGCTGAGGAACAACAGATCTTACACCTCGTCCAGATGAGGGAACATTTTCAATTTTAGAAAGACTATCTGCAGAAGACGCTGACACAACACCCGCAGAAGACACCGGAATAACACCCGCAGAAGATTCTGGAATAATATCCTCAAAAGAAGCACGTGCAGGAGGTGTACGTTTAGAAACCATAGGAGTTTCTCTATAATCAGTAGTTTGAACATATTCATTTTCTAAACGAAAATTCCAAAATGCTCCTCCATTCAAAGCAAACCTCTGTTTAACATGCTCCTCCTCTCCAGTAGCTTTTGGTCCATAAGAACGAAGAACATATTTATAAGGCGCGCCATCCAATGCAACATACTTCCCATTCAGTTGAAAAGAGTCATACGATGCATCTCCATAAACTTGAATAATTGAAACACTATGCGCTTTTTCGTTTTTTCCTTTTAAACCTCCAGCAACCCCTTGTATATGGACTATGGTTTTTCCCCAAACATCACCATGAATGAGAAGCCGATCCGTTACCTGATTACCACTTGTATCACTAGGATTTAAACATGCATTCAAATGAACCCAAGAACCACTACCAGCCTGATAAACAAGACCTTTTCCTTTTCCAATATGAAGCGTTTGATATGTATGATCAGTACTGGACTTTGGTTTTTTAAAAATAATAGAACTATTAGAAAGATCTACCGATGAAATAAACGAAACATCTCTATAATGAGGATTTTGTAATTTTTTATGTCTTGGTTGTAATAAAACCCACTGTGAATTATTTTTCAATTCAAGGTCAACTTTAGAACTATTATCAACCTGAGTTTGACCGACAAGTGCAGAGTCATCAGCAACAACCTTTATAGAAGAGTTACTATCAGCCTTCAGCAACAAATCTCCAAAAAGCTTTGTTTCCTTTAAAGATATAGAAGATTTTCCAGATTTACTGCTATAAAGAGCTATGCTATCTGGAACAACAAAACGCGTTTTTCTCAAATCAACGCGCAATGATTCCCCCTCTGACGAACCACCTGATGTTGCCTTACCTTCAAAATGCATACCATAAAATGCATTACCTTTCACTGTAATATTGGAATCTCCAATATTAATCTGAGAACCTTTATTTCCCTGCAATAAAAGCCCATGAGCATCAGTAACATCAACAGAACCTTTCATAAACTCAACATAACCGTTTTCAGATATGTGAAAAGCTGCTTGACGACCTGTATCCAGCCCTTGATCATCCTTGCCTGTACTCCCCTTGCCGGTAATAGAAACACCCTCTAAAATAAAATACCCTTTTTCTCCTGCTTTAACCCCAACACTCCCTAGGCTAATTTGCGTATTCGTTAAATCAACTCTACTTTGAGATTTTCCTTCTGCAACAGCCCCCACTTTGATTGCATCAATTGATCCACCAGATATTGTGAGGGAGCCACCTTGAGCTTCCACCCCCACTAAAACGCCACTCAACGTAGAATCGCTCAGATAGACCTTCGCCTGTTCTGATGCCTTTACTCCATATTTCCAAAAAATCTTTTCCGAATTATTCTTTTCATCCAAAATACCCTTAACAGTTATATTCTTGCCTCCAATAATTGTACCTTTCTTAGACGCCTCCATGGCTCCATAAACATCATTAATATTTTTATTCGTTAGTGAATAAACTTTATTATTAATTTCGTGCTCTCCACCATCAGAACACTGATAAAATGCTGCATTCTGATCACATGAAGACTGCTTTTTTCCAGAGGAAACTTGAGATTCAGCATTGTGTGCAAAAAAAAGACATGCTGTTGTAAAAGTACATAAAGAGAAACGATTTTTAAATAGATTTACCATAATTACACCATAATTCTGCCCCATCATAGAGCAATGCATAACGTATCAAGAGATTTAACCAGGAAATTTAATACGTTTTGGTTTAAAAATAGGAAGTCTATTAATATTTTTTGTGTTTTATGTAAATATGGAATTAAAAAATTACTCAAAAATACAATCTAAATCTTTTGCTTTTACAAAAAAATTGCAAAAATATAACTGAAGAACGACAGAAAAATCACCTTTAAAATTGTTATTCAAAAATAGCCTTAATCGGTTGACATGCATCAAAAACGCCTACTTTAACTGCTGTCTCCCCCCCCAGAACGGACATAATAAACATCCTTACGATAGAGATGTTATATTGAAACAATATGTACTTTGTAAGCAGACAAAACATATGCCAAAATTGAAAAACAAGAGTTTACATATACCTTTTTAGACAATCTTCATGGCAAGACAGCCTAATAAAGAGTAGGAACGTGTAAAAATCAGTTCCTATTTTTACTATCTCCTTTTAATTCAACTTGACAATATTCAAAAACATTCAGAGCCATATTTTAAAAAGTGAAGATGACACATGACTTTATCTTTTTATTTATGCATTTAAAGAAAACACATTTTCCAAAAACAATATGTCATTATGTTTCTCATTCATCAGTTTTCTCAGATAACTCTCATTTTTTCCATCCCCATTTCACAACAACAGCGGATATAATATAAAGTTCATCAGATATAGCCCTCATTGCGCTTGAGTATCTTCTTTTCCTTTGCCAATTTCTAATATTGTAAATCCTCTCCTCCTAAGGTAATTTCCTAAATTATATTGACTCCTTTCTCAGACAATTATCCACTTGCCAATCTTACATAATATGCAAAGGAATGCTTTTTATGGGTTCATCATAAGAGCATTGAAAATATTTCCGCATTCTGAATTAAAAAATATCTTTATCAATCGGCATATAATAAATAATATAATAATCACTCTGAAATACGCGTTTTGAAACCATAACGTACAAACTCTTCAAACTTTTCAAAAAAATGAAAGAAGTCCAACCCAAAAGCATATTAAAGATATGCGAAGTTACACTCTCGTAAAAAAGCTATAACACAAAATGAATAGAGAATGAGAAAAAGCCACAAGTTATACTTGTGGCTTTTTCAAAGATTAATCAGAAACAGCAACAACTCTAGAAATGATAACGCAAACCACCAGAGAAACTAGTTCCAGAAAAACCAGCTTTCGTTAGCTTGTGCTGATAAACCAAATCACCGTAAAGCGCAAAGTTTTGAGACAATTGGGCATTAAAACCTAATCCGGTTTCTAACGAAGAACCAAAAGAGCCTAGCTGAAAAGCATCTTTAAAATGCACAAATTGTTTTCCTTCAAAACCGTGAGCAAGATGAAGCTTGCCATAGAAAGAGACAACTTGAGCCTTATCAGTTGCGACCAGCCTCTTTGTTAAACGCCCTCCAACACGCCCTATCCACTGATGAAGCTTTCCCAGCTCAATATCAAAGCCATCCACATCAGGCACTTTATTAAATTGAAGATATTGATAAACAACTTGAACTTGCGGATCAAAAACAAAACCGTCCTCCCCCACCATAAACGTTTTACCAGCAGTCAATGAAGCGCTTAAAGGATTTCCCTTTAATGTTGCCGTCTTGCCACGTGCAGTTGTTAGAACATCACCTTTAAACAAACCGTAAGACACAAGACCATCAACGTAAAAACCCGCATCATGCTGCATACCACCGTATGCTGTAACTGACCATTTATCAAATGTACTTTTTTGACTCTGCTCAACATTCAAAGGTTGCAAAGAAAATCTCTCGTAGGCCCCGATAATTCCAAAAGAAGTGGAACCATACATATTTTCGATTGCTTTCAGCAAAACACCTGCCTCTATGGCATTATAATCAAGCTCGCCGCCATAACCATATTCAAGCGCGGAAAGATTTGAAGTATAACGATGATTGCCGCCATAACCGCTCACAAAAAAGAAAGGATTTTCACGACTTTCTAATAAACCCCCAGAAGGAATTCGTAAAGCTTCTAATCGCTTATTTTGATTGCTCACATTCATCAAACCAATATGGCGTAAGGCATTAGGCAAAAGGAGATAAGTCGGAACCTGCGGAACAACAGCCTTAACTCCCGGCTTAGGATGAGGCTCCGGAGAAGGTGCTGGAGAAGGTTCTGGTCCTGGAATTGGGTCAGGAAAAGGCTTCGGAGCAGGATCTGGTTTAGGTTTAACATCAGAATCTATAGATCTACTTTCAAGGCGAAAATCCCAAAATTCTCCGTTCCCTTCAACTAATCTTTGATCCATGTTTGCTTTTCCTAAATGAGACCTTGGACCATAACTATAAAGCTTATACTGATAAGGTAATTTATCTAATGCTACATAACCACCTTCCAACTGAAAAGAATCTTGCTCTGCTTGTCCAGAAACCTGAATGACTGAAATACCTTCATCATTTCCTCCCCTTCCCGTGTATCCTCCTGGACTTCCTGAAACCCCATGCACTTGGAGCTTTGTTTTTCCCGAAACATCACCATGAATTAAAACACGATCAGTCTTTTGATGATCAAGAGCACCACCACTATTCAAGTATGTATTAAGGGAAATAGAGGCACCGTCCCGTGCTCTATAAACTTCACCCTTTCCCTTTCCAATACGAAGGGTTTGATAATCATCAGCAGAAGAAGATTCATGTCTTTTAAAATTAATAGAGCTCTCACCCATAAGACTAACGAGTGAAATAGAAGAATCATGGGCAGCCTCATGTTGATCTTTTTTCAACGGTTGTTGTAAAATCCATTTAGAACGGCCTCCCAAATAAAGTTCGGCATTAGAATTTTTATCAACATGTGTGCGACCTTCAAGAGTAGAAGCATCAGCCAAAACTGTTATAGAAGCACCTTCCTCAGCTTTTAATAAAAAATTCCCTGAACGAAGAGTGCTGTGCACCAACCCCACCGCACCAGAAATAATGTTTCTACCATAAAGAGCCGCATCGTCTAAAACAGAAAACTCTGTTTTATCCAAATTAACAACTTCTAATCGTGGTAAAGCTTTTTCTTCCTCTGATGAAATTTCTTCTTTTTTATCCCCACCTTCACTCCATGGCTTCTCTCCCCGCAAATAGATACCATAAGATCCCTTACCCTTTACAGTAACAGAAGAGGATTTCATATTAACTTCAGTCACAGGAATCTTTGAATCAGAATCTTCATTTGATAAATCTTTAACTTCCTGCAGAGGAATAGAATTGACTGTATTTTCTAATAATATGCCATGGACATCCATAGCACGAATAGTCGTACCCTCTAAATTAACCACCCCCCCTAAATCCGTATGCACAACCGCACGATCCTTACCTTTGTCACCTTTCCCAGTAATTTTAACATTCTCGAGATTTACTTTTCCACCTAACGTCGAAGAAACCCCATGGCTGTTCATAAAATCAACTGATCCACCTGACATCCAAATTTCTGAATGATCATAACTTAAAAGACTCGCATTCCCATTAGCGGTCTTAATTTCTGTATCTTCTAAAAGAACAAACGAGTTCTCTGCTGCATCAACACCCTCATGACTTTCCTTAATCTTTCCATTTTTTACCTCAATCACGCCATCACTCGCACGAAGGGCTATAACTGTATTTTTGATAATCGGATCTTCCAAAGCAATCTTACCGTTCTCTAATACATGCACCCCCATTAGAAAAGTTTTATCAGCAACTTGACTACTAACCGCTACATCCTTCGCACTAACCCTTGTGCCTATTCCTTTCACCGTTATAGCGGTGGGATTATCAGGATAATTGGAAACGTTCTCATTCGTAATTTTATAAGATTTATTATCAATTTTAGGCTCCTCTTTAGGATCCCCGCAATTATCGCATATATAATACAACCCATTATAGTAATAAAACCTAGGACTCACACCTCTTCCATCAGAGTCTGCATCTTTAACAGAGTTATCTACATTATCCTTACGCCCAATCTCTCCATCCACTCCACTCAGCTTACGATAATCGCTCCCCCCACGAATACCCTCATCGTTATTGCGAACAGGAATCATATTAGGAGGATAATAATTATCCCCACTCTCTCCCCTAAAAGGAGGCTTATACGCATTACTTCCACCAAGATGAGAACCAGAAATAACACGAATACCGTTAATCGGAGTAACAGTTATAACATAAGGTTTACCGACCTCCTCTGTAGCCGCATAAACTTCTCTTCCATTTTGGAACAAAGAGAGGATAGCTGTTGTACAAGCACACAAACATAGATGATTTCTAAAAACTTTAATCATAGTTCCCTCGAAACTTTTCTTCCCCTCTCATTAAAAATAAAAGCACCTGCAAAACATCCCATTGCACACCTCAAAACACGAAAAGTGTAACAAAAAGAACATGCCTCATGCTCATCTGAACTGTGCAATGAATTACCCCAATAGATTTGGCAGAAGCTCTACGCCAAAACTACCTATAAGAGAATAATAAACAATCACACTTTATAAGTGTATAATGCATTCTGTATTTCGTGTAAAGAAAAAATAAAATCAGTGCGTGCAATTAATTAAAAAAACAACTAAACCTTGTGAACTTTAAAAATTAATCCACAAGGAGATAAATAAAACAATGAGTTAAATCAGTGGAAAACAAACTCTCAAAAACGAGTTTTAGAAAACATCAAATATTATATTAGATAATATCAATCAGTACCAAAAAGGATAACCTAACGCATACTGGACTACTGAACGCTTAAAAAGCCGATAAAAGCGAAGCACTCTATCGTATCAGTAGCAGCATAAACTTTAAAAAATTCGCTTTAGCGTAGAAAAGTGCTCTCATGCATAAAACAAAACTATGTCTTTTTTGCTCAATCAAGAAGACGAAAAGCTTTTAAGAGCAACACAAGTTGCTACAAAGAAAAAAGGCAGCACAATGTGCTGCCTTTTTTAAAAAGTACATACTGTACCTTATATTAAAACTGATAACGCACTCCTCCGGAAAAACTTGTTCCCGAAAAACCAGCCTTATTAAGCTTATGTTGATAGAGAACGTCAGCATGTAGAGAGAACTGTGGCAACAATTTGGCATTAAAGCCTAATCCAGCCTCTAATGAAGAACCAAAAGCTCCTAACTTGAAAGCATCCTTGAAATGCACAGACTGTTTTCCTTCAAAACCATGAGCAAGATAAAGCTTACCATAGAAAGCAACAGCATTCACGCCTTCAGAGCCTGTAGGAGTCTTGGTTAAGCGTCCACCAACACGTGCCACCCACTGATCAAGGTTACCCATTTCAATATTAAAATTGTCAATATCACGGGCCTTATTAAACTGGAGATGTTGATACACAACTTGAACCTGCGGATCAAAGACAAAGCCCTTATATCCTGTCTCAATTGTCTGACCACCAGTTAAAGAAACACTCAAAGGATTACCTTTTAATGTTGCTGTCTTACCCCGTGCAAGAGTGAGAACATCACCTTTGAACAGACCATAGGATAAAAGACCATCGACATAGAAGCCAACATTATGCTGCATGCTACCATATACCGTAGCAGTCCATTTATCAAATGCACTCTTCTTACTTTGCTCAACATTCAAAGGCTGCAGAGAAAGTTTTCCATAAGTTCCCATAACACCAAAGGATATAGTGCTATCAGAGCTTTCAATAGTTTGCAGCAGAACACCTACCTCTACACCATGATAGTCAAGATCACCTCCGTAACCATATTCAAGCGTGGACAGATCCGAAGCATAACGGTAATTTCCACCATAGCCGCGCAAGTATAAAGCAGGATTTTCACGAATCTCTACCATTCCATTAGAAGTCATCCGCAATGTGTCCAACTGCTTGTTTTGATTACTGATATCCATCAAACCAGCGTGGAATACACTATTAGGCAAGACAAGATAAGTTGGAACCTGTGGAACAACAGACCTTACAAATTGTTCAGAAAGGGCAGCAGATCTCATAGACTTAACATACTGATTTTCTAGACGGAAGTTCCAAAACTCTCCACCATCCTTAACAAACTTCTGCTGAACATGCTCCTGTTTCGAAGTCGCTTTTGGAGCATAAGCACGAAGAGTGTATTTGTAAGGTGAGTTGCTCAGTGCAACATAATTGCCATCGAGTTCGAAAGAATCTTTCTTCGCTTGACCATAGACCTGAATAACTGAAACACTGTGAGCAATCTTTCCATTCGCTCTAGAATCTCCTACATTGCCCGCATCACCTCGTACATGTATTTTTGTTTTTCCAGAAACATCACCATGAATGACAAGTCGATCCGTTACTTGTTGATCACTCGGATCATGAGGATTTAAACGTGCATTGAGATGAATTACAGCATCACCCTGTGCCTCATAAACTGTGCCGTTCCCATTTCCAATATGGAGAGTCTGATATCTCCCTTCAGATTCGGAAGATCTAAAATCAATAGCACTATTTATAAGTCTCACAGAAGGAACGCATGAACCTACACATCCTAAATCTGGAGTACCCAAATTCTTCTGCGCACTTCTTTTAAGAACCCACCGTGAACTATTAGCCAAATCTAATTTTGCATAAGAACTTTTATCAACGCGAACATCGCCTGTAACAATAGAGCTATCAACCGAAACTGATATATTAGAATCATTTTCAGCCTTCAATAATAAGTCACCAGTAAGAGTTGTTTTATTTTCTAATAAAACATGACCACTAGAATTATTACCATAAATCGCTGTACCCTTTGCAACTTCAAAATCAGTTTTCTTCAACGAAACTGTCCCTGCTATGCCTATAGGTGTTTTCTTCTGTTCGGATACAGCGCTCCGCTTAACAACAATTGCTTTCTCAGTTGTTAAATCCTTACTTCGATTTTGTTGACTCGCTTCTTTCTGTATTACCCCATCAAAATATATGCCATAGGTTCCATCTCCTTCCACTCTAACAATAGAAGACTCAATATTCGCGTGATTCACGGTAGGACGAACCTCAGAAGATCTCTTCTTCCTAGAAGAACCCGTTTCAACCACATCATCACCCTTTATAACCCACAAAGCATGAGCATCAGTAACAACATTTCCATTCTTAAAATCAACAGAAGCATTATCACTCAACAGAAAAGCTGCGCGTGCAAAATTATCTACAGAATCTAATTTTTCTGCTGATTTTTTCACAGTAATGTCCACTTTATCTAACCTAACGCTTCCCCCAGCTTCTGACCTCACAGCCACTCCCTTTGCCAAAGTAATAGCTCCAGTATTCATTGTTATCTCACCAGCCTTACTCGCCAGACCAGCCGCAACCAAATCTCCCGTTACGTTAATTCTCGTATCCTTTAAATTAACAGATGATCCAGAACCAGCCAAAGCGCCCACATAAAGCGCATCAACTGTCCCACCAGTCATCTTAATCTTTCCGCCACTTTGCGCTTCAAGCCCAATCACAGAAGATTGGATTTTTGATTTCTTATCCAAAACAACTTCTCCATTGTCTTCTGCAAGCACAGCACTCACGCGCTTTGATGTAGCAAAATCAACATTATTTTCACTGTCAGAAAAATCTGCACCACTAATGATAGCTCCCTCTAACTTAATAACCGTATCCTGATTTTTTACATGCATAGGATGCTGAGTTTTATCACTTGCCTTCAACGTAAAGTTTTTTATCGTCCGCGATTTACCATCACTACACAAATAAGTAGTCAGTGATCTCTCTTCACCATTATTCATATCATCACATGTAGAAGAAATCGTTTCCTTAGAAGGAACATTTCCATTATCAGAACTACCAAGCATAAGAATACTCCCAGCAGATACATCAGAAAGCGCAACAGGTTTTGCGGAAGTCTCAGAAGTAGAAGGCTTCATGGAAGCTGCTGATTTTATAGGTGTCAGCATATTCGACACAGTATGATACTCAGATGTTCCAGAAACCCCATCTGCCGATATCACAGAAATCCTGCCTAGATCAGATCTCCCAAGTGAATCAGCTCCTGAAGGTATTAAAGTTACCGAATCTATAGATGAAGGAGATGAATTGGATAAAACAGGATATACGCTATGCCCAGATGCCTCAGATCTTACAAGATCAGTAGATGCGTCCCCCCCAAGTACAGTAGAAGTAACAGAAGACATAGTAGTAGGAGAAAGAAGAGGCGTTACAGCTTCAGATGCTTCACTCTCTACATCATAATATCCTTCATATCCACCGTCTGTATGATCTTCATCACCTGTCTCAGTTCTATGAGCTCCAGAATTCACACCAACCGTATCAGAAGTATTATGACCTACTATATCATTTTCTGCTTCATTCCGACTAACCGTTCGACTCGAATCAACAGCCTCCTCAGTTGTCGAGGAAGGCTCAACAGTCTCAGTAAGTCCATCTCCATCTGTTGTCACCATTAATCTATCTTCTGCTTCCGGTGATGGAGAAGACCTATCTGTACCTAGAGAATTCACATCAACTATATTATAATCACCATAACCTGTATCAGAATCATCGTAACCTACTATAGTATATTCCACTTCATTTGCATTCTGGCGAGAATATTCACTCACATCACCAGCAAGAAGATAAATACTCGTACGTCCATCACTTGTTACCAGTTCTTGACCATAACTTCCCCCAGGAACATCAGGAGTTCCAGATGGAAGACTTGTCCCTACAGAAGAATTACCTACCTCACTTCCCTCAGTTTCACGAGATTGCACGGAAGGAGTATTTGCATCCTCCCTCTTACTACTGCTGCCTAAGACAGGAAGAGAACTAGGCTCATAGGGCAAATTTTTATCTTCTAAACGAAAATCCCAAACATCTTTACCGCTCACAACCAAAGCCTCATCGAAATACTTCATCTCCGAAGAAGGCTTTGGACCGTAAGCACGAAGGACATACTGATAAGGTAAACCGCCTATCGTAACATACGCATCATTCAGCGTAAAAGAATCTTCCCTCGCCTCCCCATAAACCTGAATAATTGAAATACTCTGAGGTTTATAACCTTGGGCATCCTGACCTCGTTGAACATCACCATTTTGTCTCATTGGAAGCACATGCACCTTAGTTTGACCAGAAACATCACCATGAATTAAAAGCCTATCAGATAATCGAGATGCCTCTGATGCATCAGCTGGCACAGATGCACCGAAATAAATATGAGAATCCCAAAAAGCGGTGTAAACTGTGCCTTCCCCATTTCCTATACGAAGCAGTTGATGACTATAATCTTGTTGATTAGCATCATTTTGTAAAGGCAAAAACGAAATAGTAGAATTGTCAAGTTTCACAAATGAAATACATGAATCCTCACAACTGTTAGTCTGCTTTGCAAATCTACTTTTCGTTAAATGCCACTTCGATCCATTGAACAAAAAAAGCTTACCCTGAGAACCTTTTTCAACTTCAGCTTCGCCTCTAACTATAGAATCATTAACAAAAACCGACACTTCAGAAGTAGATCTAGCATATAATAATGAATTACCAGAAACATTCGATTCGCTATCTATAAGGACAGAGCCTCTCATATGATTACCTAAAATGACTGTACCATCTGGAACATTAAGAGTAGTGTTATGCAAAAGAACTACAGATTCCTTATTTTGTAATTGGTTACTTTTTAGGCTCTGTTCTGAATCATCAGTTTGATTATCAAAATATACGCCAACAGACCTTTCGCCACTCAAGTTAATAGTTGAAGATTTTATAGAAATCCCAACCCTAAAGTCCGCTTCAGCGGCTCCTTCTTCAGCGGCTCCTTCTTCAGCGGCTCTTTCTTCAGCGGTTCCTGCCCTTGTCTTTTTCCCTAAAATTTTGGGTATAAGATAGTTAACATAGTCTGAAGAAGCAAGAAACTCGGTACTGGGTTCATTTATCTCAATAGGCTTCACGCTTGTAGCATCATTTCTTCTATTATTCTTAGAATCTTTACCTTCATTGTCAAAGGCCCACACACCAATAGTATTTGAATGATTAATGTTTCCATTTTTAAAGGAAATAAAACCTGAATCTGTAGATAAAAGGCTAGTCAATTCCTGTGCTGCAGCGTTAGGTTTGCTTTCATTGAATGTAACACTAACATTATCTAGTTGAATGATTCCTCCGTTTTCTGCCACAACTACACTTACACCTATCGGTACAATAAGCTTCCCCAATTTCATATCTATTACTGATCCCTTGGCGACACGCAAACCAGTTGCATCATTATCTTGAAGATCATCTTCTTCATCTTTACTACCTAAACTCCACTGTTGTCCCGACACAATAATCTCTGTATTACGCAACATAATAAGTGATTCATTCACAGCCTCAGCACCCATAATTGCACTACGGATTAGCCCTCTTTCCATAACGATCTTTCCACCATATGAAGCGTAAAGCCCAGTGTCAAAATCACGACTCGATGAGTGTTCCAATTTAACCACTCCATCTTGTGATGCAAATACAGCGCTCCCATACTGCGGCATTGCATTCTGGTCAGCATTTGAAGCAGATCGATTCAGAAGAGATGAAGAGTACAATTTAACAATTGTCGGTTTAGTAGTTTTTGCTGATCCTCCAACAACAGCAAACCTTCCCACTGCTAAAGCATTAGCACCATTCTTTGTCACCATAACCGTACTATACTTCATTGAGTGTTCTGTTCCATCATTACAAACAACAGATGATAAAGGATCATTAAAACCTTTATAACTCGCTACATTACATACAGTGGCGCTACCCCCACCTTGGACAACGCCAGCACCAAGTCCACCAGCACCGCCAACGCCAGCGTTAGGGACACCAGCGCCAGCACCAACACCAGGGACGCCGCCAACGCCAGCACCACCAGGAACACCACCACTCGCTATCGAAGCATCAACACCTTGTAAAAGGAAAAGAGCACTCGCTGTCAGTGCGTACAGACTTGTACGCTTTTTAAATACATTGATCATATGTCAAACTTTCTAAATAATGTTGCAAAAACACTGGAATTAAGTGAAAATGAGGTAAGTGAACAATTTTTAACATATGTTGGTCAATTTTACAACATAGTGTTATTTATCTACGCTTCATTTTGTGCATAAAATACCAAAGTTAAGTTTTTAAGTGCGCAAACCCTTATAATATTAGATAAAAGGATAAAATTACGATGATAAAATATATGAAACGGATGACTTCTGTTTTACTGGTTGCAACCAGCTTTGCAACAGCTTTATGGACACAGACGAGTATTGCAAATACGAGTACTCAAACAAATGTAACAATTAATCATGTTTCAGGCACGACTCCTGTTCCCGCTTCTCCGCAAAAGGTTATTGTGTTTGATATTGCCTCTCTTGATAATATGAATCGCCTTGGTATCAAAGCGGTTATCGGTATTCCTGAAGGAAAAAAACCATCCTATCTGCAACAATTTGATGATGCAAAATATGAAAAAATTGGTACCCTTTTTGAACCCGATTATGAAAAAATTGCCACTCTTCAACCTGATTTGATTATCATTTCCTCCAGAACTCAAGCAAAATATAACGATTTATCCAAAATCGCTCCAACAATTGATCTAACTGTAGGAAATGAAAACTCTCTTGCAGATATTGAACGGAATGTGTCTATCCTTGGCAAAATTTTTGGCAAAGAAAAAGAAGCTGCAGCAGAAATTGCAAAACTAAATGAAACTTTAGCTGAAGTTCGTAAAAATACTAAAGGAAAAGGCCAAGGTCTTGTACTCATGACCTCTGGTGGAAAAATCAGTGCCTTAGGACCAAAATCACGTTTTGATATTTTGCATTCCGCTTTTGGAATTGCCCCAGCAACCGATAAACTCACTGTACAAAAACATGGACAGCTCATTTCTCCTGAATTTATTCTTGAGACAAATCCTGATTGGTTGTTGGTGATTGATCGGGATGCCGCAATTGGACGTGAAGGGCAATCTGCAGCACAATTGCTTAACAATGAGCTTGTTCACCGCACAACAGCAAGCAAACAAAATCAAATTATTTATTTGGACTCTTGGAGCTGGTATCGTGCAAGTGGTGGTTTAACGGGACTCATTGAAACCGCTAAGCAGATCAATGAAGCCTTTACAAAGAGCAAATAAGCGTACAAAAGAGCTTGCTTGCTATATAAATAAAATTTAAAAGCAGAGATTGTTTATTAAGCAGTCTTTGCTTTTTTAGGTTTTGTTAGAAAATGATTTAACGTGAAGAATTACTGGATAACCATAACACTTCTCATTCTCCTGTCTATCCTCAGCATTTTTGTTGGTTATTCTGATGTCACGCCTTCTGACCTTTTCGCAGCAGATCCCCATGCGTGGCTTATTTTTTGGCAAACACGTCTTCCTCGTACCATTGCAATCCTTTTAGTAGGTGCATCACTTGCACTTTCAGGTATGATTATGCAACTATTGACACGCAATCGCTTTGTCGAGCCATCAACCGCTGGAACTGTTGAATCTGCTTCCCTTGGCATTCTTTTCATTATGATTTTTCTGCCCGATATTTCTGTTTTAGGAAAAATGGTCGTTGCGACACTTTTTGCCATGACAGGCACTTTACTTTTTATGTTTTTATTGCGCCGCATTCCTCTAAAATCTGCTCTCATTGTACCCCTTACAGGGATTATGCTAAGCTATATTATTGGCTCTTTAACCAATGCCATTGCAGATTATGAAATGTTACTTCCCTCTCTTCAAGCTTACTTATTTGGCAGTTTTTCAATGGTTCTTGAAGGAAAATATGAGCTCTTATGGCTATCCCTTCCCCTTTGTATTCTCGCCTATTTCACTGCTGATCGCTTTACAGTTGCAAGTTTGGGAGAAGATTTAACCAATAACCTTGGATTGAATTATCGTGCTGTCATGTTTTTTGGTCTTTTTATTGTCGCCTCAATCACTGCTGTTGTTGTCTGTACCATTGGCCGTATTCCTTTTGTTGGACTCATTGTTCCCAACCTTGTGTCAAATTTCATGGGCGATAATATGCGCCGTACTGCTCCTTGGGTAGCCATCAGCGGTGCAGGATTGGTCTTGATTTGTGATCTTGTAGGACGAATAATTCATCCCTCTCTTGAAATTCCCATCAGCACTATGATGGGTGTAATCGGTAGTTTTATTTTTATGATACTGCTTTTACGCTGGAGAAAGCGTCTTGGATAGAAGAAAAAAAACAATATGTGTACTAACAACACTTATCATCATAGCATGTACTGTCATTAGTCTTTACATGACGTGGAATATCAATGTTTATACATGGACATTTCGTCTTACAAAACTTTCCTCTCTGCTTCTTATTGCCTATGCAATAAGCGTTTCTACGGTTTTATTTCAAACAATCGTTAATAACCGTCTTCTTACCCCTTCAATTATGGGATTTGATCAGCTTTATATTTTAATAAAGACTGTTCTGATATATTTTGTAGGCTCTCTTTCTTTGCCCTTTTTAAATGAAGAAGGACAACTCATTCTCGAAGCCCTCATTCTTATTCTTTTTTCAATAAGCCTTTTTCGCTGGCTCTTTTCAGGAAGCCTAAAAGGGCTTCATTTGACGCTTTTAATCGGTGTTGTTTTAGGCGGATTTTTTTTCAGTTTACGGATGTTTATGCAATTGCAACTAAATCCAGACCAAATGATGAATTTAACCGATATTATGTTTGCAAATTTTAATAAATTCAATACACCATTAATAAGCTTTGCCACAATCATTGTCTTCATTGTGAGTCTGATTGGATGGCATTCCCGTCATCTTCTTGATATTTTAGCTTTGGGACGTGAAAATGCCCTCAATCTTGGCGTTAATTACCACAAAAGTGCGACAGCTGTCCTTATTTTTGTTTCCATTCTCGTATCCATTTCTACCGCATTAGTAGGCCCCGTCACCTTTTTTGGACTGTTAGTTGCCAACCTTGCCTATGAACTTTCTCCTCAAGCAAAACACTGTGTTGTTGTGCCGATTGCAATATTATTAGCGATTATTTGTTTGGTGGGAGGACAATTTATTTTAGAACAAATTTTTCACATGGCAGGACGTTTAAGTTTTATCATTGAATTTTGTGGGGGTATTGTTTTCTTAATGTTACTGATGAAGGGAAAACTAAAATGATTGAGATCAATCATCTTTCCAAGGCTTACGGAGCACGATTGATTATCGATAATTTATGCCTTCATCTTCCCAAAGGGGGGATTATTTCTCTCATTGGGCCAAATGGTTCGGGAAAATCAACTCTTTTAATGCTGATAAGACGTCTTTTGTCATACCATAATGGTACAATTCATATCGACGGCTTTGATATTGATAAAATGCCCCACGATATTTTGGCTCAAAAACTCTCAATTCTGCGTCAAGATAATCCTTTATCCTTCCGTTTAACCGTGTACGATTTAGTAAGTTTCGGACGCTATCCTTATTCAAAAGGCTGGTATACACATGAAGATAAACAATTTATCGACAGTTCGCTACGCTATCTCGGCTTACAAGATTTAAAAGACCGTTTTTTAGATGAGCTTTCTGGCGGTCAGCGTCAACGCGCTTTTATAGCCATGGTTATCTGCCAAGATACTGATTATCTTCTCTTAGATGAACCATTAAACAATCTGGATATGAAACATGCCGTTTCTATGATGAAGCAGTTACGCCGCACAGCTGATGAACTGAAAAAAACCATTCTTATTGTTATGCACGATATTAATTTTGCCTCATCTTATTCAGATATGATTGTTGCACTGAAAAATGGAAAAGCAGCCTATTGTGGAACTCCCAAAGAAATTATGCAACCAGAAATTCTTAAAGACATTTATGATGTTGATATTCAAATCAAAACAATCAATGACATTCCTATCGCTCTTTATTATCGATAATCTAAAAGACTTTTTGCGCTTGCCTACACTGTAGAATCTGCTAGAGATGATAAAATTGGCTTATTGGGGAATAGTTTAATGGTAGAACAGCGGACTCTGACTCCGTCAATCTTGGTTCGAATCCAAGTTCCCCAGCCAGTGTAGCTGTAGCTTGCCAGTGTAGCTTGCCAGCAGGTTTTGTATATTTTGCCACTAGGTTTTGTACCAATTTATTTTTTCTCAAAGAGTTTTTAAGTGGTTCTCAAAGGGTCTTCAAAGACCTTTCAAAGATCGTTTAAAGCCTCTTTTCTTTTCTGCTCAAAATCGCAATTTGAGATGATCAATCAAA